>JABFSC010000696.1 GCA_013140885.1 Deltaproteobacteria bacterium
TCTTCGGTACATCCCACCCTCCCCCACGCAGGACTTTGGCCTCACCCCTCTCTGGTCCGATCGGGTTCCGCGCGGGAGCACTCGCGTAATACTCCGGCTCGTACCAATCCGCCACCCACTCCCAGACGTTACCCGCCATGTCGAGCACGCCATACGGACTGGCTCCGCTGGGATAAGAGCCCACTGCCGCCGGGCGCGCGGTCTCTATGCCCGCGCTCATCCCCCGTTGCCAGGTGGTCCAGACCGCGAAGTTCTCCAAGGGTTTGCCAGCGATGGTATCCGCGGTATGGAGCCGTGCGGCGTCCCATTCCTGGCCCCAGGGATACCGCCGCCCATCGGTTCCCCGCGCGGCCTTTTCCCACTCGGCTTCGGTCGGTAACCGCTTGCCTTGCCACGCGCAAAAGGCGTGCGCGTCCTGCCACGAGACTCCGACTACCGGTTGCGTGTCATCCGCGAGCTGACGTGGATCATGCCAAAAAGTCGGAGCGCGATGCCCCGTGGCGTCCACGAAAGCGCGGTAGCGCTGATTCGTCACTTCGTGTGTGTCGATATAAAACGGGTCGAGATGGATAGAATGTTGAGGTCCGGAGTATTGCACCAAGAAGTGGACGCGGTCACGCATGGGACCATGCCAGCCAAAGGCGAGCACCGACTGTTGCTCCTCCGGGGTCGCGCCCATGAGAAACGGACCGGCGGGAATCAGCACCATGTCAGCGGGCGCGTCCGCCGCGCGGCTGGCAGTGGCCCCAGTGGTGAGCACCAACACAATCGCGAGCACTTTGAGCATCATACTGATTTGTCCTCGCGTATGTGGAAGTTCAAGGCACGCAAGATCATCGTCGATTCGTCCGCGCCGGTGGGCGGGGCCGCGTAACTGTTCGGATTTGTTTCTCACGCGGAGCCGCGGAGAAGACCGGAAGTTTCTCGTCCTTTTCTCCGCGGCTCCGCGGCTCTGCGTGAGAATCCCAGCACCGACGCCGCCACATCGACCACGGCTTGCGAGCGGGGACGGAGAGAGGCTCGGCATCTTTGCCGAGAGGTTCTCGATCCAGTTGACCGTGGTGGAGAAATCGAGCTGCGCGGGTTGCAGTGGGAATCCCACTTCACCTATTTCGCCGCGAGCGAAGCATACAAGTTCCCATCCGCGCGGCGGAGCAGCAACAACAGCGGTTTGTCGCCTTCGACTTTCGCCATCTCTTTCTTGAGATCGGCCACCGATCCGACGGGCACGCGATTGATTTCGAGGACCACATCGCCAGCGCGCAGATTCGCTTCCGCCGCTGGGCTTTCGGGATCAATGCCAGCAATCAGCACCCCTTCATCGGCTTTCACGCCAGCCTGCTCCCGTTCTTCGGGCTGCAAGTCACGCAGCGCTAGGCCCCACTTGCTCTTCTCGGTTTCCGATTCTTCGCGCTCATTCGACGCGGTTTCTTCGGCGAGTTTCGCCACCTTCACTTCAAGTGTCGTGTTCTTTCCATTACGCAAGACCTCAACCTGCACTGTATCTCCGACCGGTGTTTCCGCCACCAGGCTCGGCAGTGAAGAGGATTCCGCGACTTTCTTGCTGTTGAACGACACGATCACGTCTCCGCGTTGGACTCCACCCTTTGCCGCTGGGCTTCCGCTAGTCACATCGGCGACCAAGGCCCCGCGCGCTTCTTCAAGACCCAGGGACTTCGCGAGATCAGGCGTCACTTGTTGAATCGCCACACCGAGCCATCCGCGCGTCACACTTCCATGCGCTTCAAGTTCCGGGACAAGTTTCTTGGCCAAGTTGATCGGGATGGCGAACCCGATACCAATGTTCCCGCCGCCCTGACTGAAAATGGCGCTATTGATCCCGACGACTTCGCCCCGTTCATTGAAGAGCGGACCGCCGGAATTGCCGGGGTTAATCGACGCATCGGTCTGAATGAAATTGTCATACGGACCCGCGCCAATGGAGCGCCCTTTGGCGCTGACAATCCCCGCCGTCACCGTGTTACTGAGCCCAAACGGATTGCCAATCGCCATCACCCAGTCACCAACTTGCAGTGATTCAGAGTCCCCCAGGGTCGCGACTGGCAATTCGCCTTTGCCGTCGATTTTCAGCACGGCGAGGTCGGTTTTAGGATCGCGACCGAGGACCTTGGCGGTAAATTCCCGCTTGTCATTGAGGATCACGAGGATTTCCTTGGCATCCTCCACGACGTGATTGTTGGTGATGACGATGCCGTCGTTGCGAATGATAAACCCGGACCCCGAGCCCTGACGACGAAAATCCCCACGGGGACCGCCACCTGGAGGGGGCATGCGAAACGGGAATGGGCTGTTGCCAAAGGGACCCGACGGTGGGCCGCCAAACTCTTGCCCCTCTTGGCTCGACTTTGTCACGGCGGTGACCTTGATGTACACCACGGACGGCGATGCGTGCGCCGCGAGGGTGGCGAACGACGGCAAGGCGCGTCCTGACGGTGTTGTCACGGCGGCGGTGGGAGCGGTCTCGGTTTGCGCTTGCGCATGATCGGTTTGTGTCATGCGTCCAAGCAGAAATCCCCCGGCGGCAAGCGATACCGAAAGGGTGCCAGCTAAAGCTTTGGTCTTACGAGTCATGTGCGTCTCCTTCTCCATTTAGAGTCACTCTCTTTGACGCCGAATATAGGACAACGAAATGAGAGGAGGATGAGAAGAAGATTAGAAACTCTTAATGCGCGCTACCGATATGGGGGTTGCCGATCGCGAGCGTCAACCCCCATTCGCTTCCGTTGGCCGAGTCGAGCATTTTACTCGGCTCAAACCACACCACGCTTCCGGTCCATACCGCCGGTCGGGTTGCCTGGGCACCCACCTTGCTCATTTTTCTCCCAGCCGCTGGTGCAACTCTTCAAGCGTCATACTGCCGGGGCGTTTTCCGGCCCGTGCCATCTCATTGGCCACCCGCTGCAACACGCGATTATACGGTGTCGGCACCCCATGCAATTTACCTAAGAGCACGACTTCCCCATTGAGAAAGTCCGCCTCGGTGGTTGAGAGGCCACGCATGAGGCTCTGCCAAGTCGAGCCACCAGTCCGGGGATGTCCTGGAATATCAAGAATCTTCACCTCCGCCATACGTTGGCGGAACTCTTCTTGTGACGCGGCGTCGATCCCAGCGGCACGGAAACAGGCCAGCCCTTCGTCTCGTACTTTGTGCGCGAACTCTCGTTCCCGGAAATCGAGTCCGCACGCCGCTTGTAGGGCATTCTGCAGATTGGTCAGCAGCTTGGCGTATTTCCAACGCATGATCGCGGCATCGGGTTTGGCGCTGAATCCACAAGCGGTGAGGTCGGCGGCAACTTGGGTAATAAGCGGATCACTGCCAGCAGGGTAACAGCCTGTGTCAAGCACGCCTTCCACTGGCGAGGAGTGGTTCAGCACCACGCCAGGTTCAAGATATGTTGCCGGCATGACCACCACCATGCCATACACACGCGCGAAACGACGGAGCGCCATCCGTTCGTTATCCACGCCATTTTGCGCGCAGATGATCGGCACCTCACCACCGCCGGCACGTTCGAGGTCACACAGCGCGCCCTCGGTGTCTTGCGACTTCATCGTCAGGATCACGACATCGTGATTGGTGAATTTGAGCTCCGCTGGGTGACCCACCGCGCGCAGAGGAAGTTGCACGGTTTCTTTCGGTGTCTTGAGCGTCAAGCCTTTTTGCTGAATCGTGGTCATCTGTTCGCCACGACAGATCAGGACGACCTCATGGCGGTGTTGAAATAACCGAGCGCCAATGGCTCCGCCGATTCCGCCCGCGCCGTAAATGATGTATCGCATCGTTCCGCTCTCCCTTTCTGATGCGCCGAGTCTCACTCAGTCCTGCTGGATTTTCAAGGGCCGAGGATGTCTCGTCCGTGGAGAGACAACGCAATGCGGCAGGAGCACCGTGCTTGCGGTGCTCAGGGGCGTCGATACTCACGTATATACGACGGAAGCGGGGTCGTGGCGTCCAACTTTGGGTCCGCGATCGGAGGCTGTGGGACTAATCGAAGGGGCAGTTCTCCCGCCCAACAGGTCGCCTGGGAGTCCTCTTCAAGATCAAGTGGCGGACCGGTGCGAATTTTCGCGGACACTTCTTCGAGCGGGAGGCGAAGGACGCTGGTTGCTTTGAGCTCTTGCTCGTTCGGCCATCGCACATCGTCCCACCGTTGGGGCGCGACGTGCTCAACAATCGCCTTGAGGGCATCGTTCTTTTCGGCACGATCCCGGACCTCGGTTGCCGTGCCCAAGATCACCACCGAACGATAGTTCAAGGAATGCTTAAACGCGGAGCGGGCAAGGACAATCCCGTCAAGAATCGTGACCGTCACGCACACCGGAATCCCTTCTCGCACCGAGCGCAGCATGCGACTCGCCGCCGAGCCGTGGAGATAGACGTGATCTCCCACCCGTGCGTGGATCGTCGGAATCACGTAGGGCTGGCCGTCGACGGTAAAACCAACGTGACAAAAGAAAGCTTCATCGAGAATCGCCGCGACCACGGCGCGATCATACGACCCGCGTTGTGGTCGGCGGTGAAGCGTTGTCCGTTCGGTTGGTGTGAACCTCGGCACGACGTTGTCCCTTACACCAACACGTCTCGACTTCTCAGCGCGGCGACCTCGGCTTTTCCTAACCCGAGCACCTGTTCCAACACATAGTCCGTATCTTGTCCCATGCACGGAGCTGGGCGGACGACTGCACACGGAGTACCGGACATTTTCCAGGGAATGCCGAGATGTCGCCGTTTGCCAACCTCCGGGTGCTCCAGTTCGACAAAGGTCTTGCGCGCTGTCACCTGAGGGTTGGCGAGCATCTCCTTGCCGTCCAGTGACGGATACGCGGGAATCCCCACTTGTTGCAGCCGTTGTGTCGTGTCCTCGGCTGAGTGCCCTTGGGTCCACGCCTCTACAATCCGCTCAAGCGCGTCTTCGTTCTCCTTGCGCGCCGCCAAGGTCTTGAACCGGACATCGGTGGCCAGTCCTGGTTGTCCAATGGTCGCGCAGAATCGTTGCCACTCCGCTTCATTCCGCACCGCGAGACTGACCCAACGATCATTGCCTTGACTGCGGAAGACCCCATGCGGAGCCATATACGGGTCACGGCTACCATTCCGTTCCGGCTGCGTTGCATTCATGGCGTAGTCCATGAGTGCCTCTGGCAACAGCATCGCGCAGGCTTCACGTTGCGAGAGGTCGATGAATTGCCCTTCGCCGGTGCGCGCGCGATGGAGCAGGGCGCACATGACGGAAAACGTGCCATGAATGCCACCGTTCGGGTCGCCGTAGGAGAAGCCCGCTTGCGCTGGGTCGCCGCCACGATACCCGGTCAACGATGACATGCCGCTGAGCGCGACTTGTGGCGGACCATACGACACGTAGCCTTTTTCCGGGCCAACCGCGCCGTAGCCGGACAAGGCGATCATAATGATGTTGGGTTTGATGGTGCGAAGGACCTCGTAGCCCAAGCCCATCTTATCCATGACGCCCGCCGCATAGTTCTCGATCACGATATCGCTTTTCGCGATGAGCTGTTTCGCTAACGCGATACCGTCGGGTTTTTTCAGGTCCAAATTGATGGATCGTTTTCCTTGGTTGTACTGATTGAAGTAGCCAGAGCGGTTCATGCCGCGTTCGTTATTGGGCCACGGGGGGATGTTACGCGTGGGACACATCCGCGTGTTACTTTCGATGCGAATAACCTCGGCTCCCAGGTGCGCGAGATGCAGGGCTCCGTATGGTCCCGCCCAGGCCCAGCAAAAATCGGCGACGCGGATTCCATCAAGTGGCGGCTTGTTCATTGGGCACTCCTTCGTAAGAAATAAAACGTAAAGCGTAAAACGTAAAATCAGACAGGGGGGGCAGTGGTCACGTTTTACGTTTTACATATTCAGATGATTCCTTCCTGTCGCAATTGTTCCAACTCTTTCCCCGTGATGCCTAACTCGCCGTAGACCTCGGAATTATGCTGACCAAGGCAGGGAGCGGGCCGCCGGAGCGTCCAGGGTGTCGTGGAAAAGCGTGCGGGCGCCGTAGGGTAGGGGAGGGTGCCAGCCACCGGATGGGTAATCTCCGCGAAGAAGCCACGGGCTTTGAGATGATCCGACGTGAACATGTCGCCCATGGTCGAAACCGGAGCAAAGGGAATGCGACGGGACTGCGCCTCGCGGTAGAGGGCCTCGACACTTTGCTCTTTCACCCATGGCTCAAGAAACAGTTTGAGCGCATCCCAGTTTTCCGCGCGCTCAAGCCGCGTGGCGAACAACGACTCGTCGGCCCATTCGGGATTGCCCATGATGTCAACGAACCCTTTCCACTGGTGCTCCTCAACACAGCAAAGATAAATCCAGCCATCTTTACACTCCATGATGTCGAGTGGGCGAATCGCCTTGTTGCCGGTGTAGCGCACGACAATTTGATCGATATAGGCGGGCATAATGGCCGCGAACTCGGACATGCCCATCAAACATTCCTGGATGGAAAAGTCGATGTGTTGCCCAACCCCGTCACGGATGCGGGCGAACAACGCGCCCAGAGAAGCGGACGCGGCATGAACGCCCCCTTGAAACCCAGCTTGTTGGCCAAACACCTTGAGGGGCGGCAGGTCTTCTCCTCCGGCCACGCCGTTCAGATAACAGAGACCTCCGGCGTTCCACAGCGTGAGGTCCGTTGCGTGATAGTGACTTTGCGGGCCAGTGAGGCCAAAGGGGGTGATCGACGTCATCACCAACTGGGGATTGATGGTAGCGAGTTGGTCGTAGTCCAACCCGCACGCGGCCATGCGCGTAGGGTGGACGTTATGGATCAACAAGTCCGCTTGCGTGAGCAGACGGCGGAGAATCTCCTGTCCACGCGGACTTTCGAGATTGAGTGTGATCCCGCGTTTGTTGGTATTGAGATAGAGGAAAAGCCCACTCTTTTCCGGGTGGGGCATTTTTCCGGGAAACGGGCCGCGCTGACGGGCGGGATCTCCGCTTCCGGGTATTTCAATTTTGATGACTTCCGCTCCCATGTCCGCCATGAGTTTGGCGCCATAGGAAGCGGCGACCATGTCTCCGCACTCAACGACGCGAATGCCTTCCAGGGCACGTCCCGGCATAAACCCTCCTTTTTTCCGTACCGCCAGGGCCAGGGGCGGCAGGATTGGCGCAACTCTAGTAGTCTGGTTTCTCGCCGTCAATGCGGCCCGTGCGTCCCTTACTGAACAGGAAGTACGACCTCGACCGCCCGCCCGTGACCGATTGAGGAGCCGACCGCGCCCGCGACCCGCGCCGCGAGGTACTTCTGCTTGAACAAATTGTGAATGCGTTCGGTCTCTTTCGCTTCGTCAATAAACTGGGCTTTGCCAGTGAAGGTGAGCGTGGCGATTTTGAGCGTCAGTTGTGGGTCCTTCTTGAGATTCTGGTACCAATCGGTTTTGCCTTCGCGTCCGGCTTGGAGGTAGAGGTGCCCTTGGTCGTACACAAACCAAATCGGCTTGGTGTGGGGTTTGCCACTTTTGCGTCCGATGGTTGTAATCTCCACGTTGGATTCGTTGGCGACCTGTTCGAGGTCCGCCTTCGTGACCGGCTTCTCGGTTTGTGCCCATGTTGTCGCGGCGGGAGCGCCCCCGAACAGACAAAGGCTCACGAGCAGTGCGCCATACCAGCGGCACGATGTAGTTGTGGACAAGTGCATCATTAGTTCTTCCTTCCTTTCTGAAGTGCCATAGTATTGCTGTGGGTTTTTACGGGCGCAATCCCTAACCGCGCTCACCAAGAGGTGCTTCCCCCACCAGGAAAGACTTGGTAGCGTAGGCGGCACATCTTGTATGAGGAGGAGTACTACACCTATGGCCACCCAATACCACTGCACCATCGCTGACGAGACGATCGCGGTTCAGCTCGGCAAGCATGAGAAGCCCAGTATCACCATCTCCATGAACGAGAGTGACTACCTGGACATGATTAACGGCAAGCTCAACGGCCAAATGGCCTTTATGACCGGGAAATTGAAAATCGCGGGTGACATGGGACTTGCTCTCAAGCTACAGTCCTTATTCAAGTCACGGGTTGGCGGTACCCCAGCCACAACCGTGCAACAAGTGATCGACGGGATGGCCGAGAACTTCAACAAGGATGCCTCCAAAGGTCTGAACGCGATTTACCAGTTCGACCTCGCCTGAGCAGCCCGACGAGACTCACAGTCAGAGAACCCGACGGGCGCAGGTTGATGTGCCCGTTTCCCCATTTTGCCCGCTCTCGCCCCCGACTTCCTCCCCTTTGCATCGCACAGGCCCTCTCTGGTAGGGTGCGCCCGACAATCCACAGAAGGAGGACCTCATGGCGAAACGAGTTGTCGTTATTCCTGGTGACGATGCGGCACCGGAAGCAATGCTCCCAGTCGTTGAAATTCTGAAAAGCCTCAATCTCGATATTCAATGGACCGAATTCCCCAGTGGGGGAGAAGGGGTCAAGCAGTACGGCTCTCGGTCCGCGTTCGATCAAGCCTTGCGGGCGGCGATCGATCAATCCGATTCCACCCTCTTCGGTTCGACCAATGGCACCACTGGGGGCATCAATCACCTCCGCTGGGGAAAACAGACGTTCGCGAATGTGCGCCCCGCCCGCTGGCGTCCGGGGTTTCGGAGTCCACTCAAAAACCCGGAAGGGATCGACTTTGTCATCGTCCGTGAAAACTTGGAAGATCTCTACATGGGGATCGAAGGCGACCTCCAGCAGCTCGCCTCTCTGCCGGTGACCAGCTGGCTCACCCGCAAGCCGCTCGATACCACACCCACCGGCAAGTTCGCCATCAAAGTGATTACCGAAGAGGGAACCCGTCGGGTGGTACGCTTCGCCTGCGAACTGGCGCGGAAACGGAAGGCGCGTGGCGGCAAAGGCAAGCTCACCTGCACGAGCAAGTACAATATGCTGCGCGAAAGCGATGGGCTCTTCCGGCGGATCGCCGAGGAGACCGCGAAAGAGTATCCCGATATTCGCTACGAACAGTACATTGTCGATGATTTCGCGCGCCGCTTAGTCGCGAGTCCCTATGACCTTGATGTCGTCGTCATGCCGAACTTGTATGGCGATATTCTGTCCGACGCCGCGGCGGGTACGATTGGCGGGCTTGGGCTCGCGCCGAGTGGGTGCTACGGCGCGAATTACGCCTACTTTGAATCGATTCATGGGACGGCCCCAGACATCGTTGGCAAGCATATCATCAACCCGACGGCGACGTTGTTGTCGGCGACCATGATGCTCGACTATCTGAACTTCCCGGACGCGGTGGCGCGTATCGACCACGCCGTCTCTCAGGTGTATGCCGATGGACGAGCGCTCACGGTGGATCAAGGCGGGTCCGCCTCATCCTCCGCATTTTGTACCGCCGTGCGAGAAAAACTCGCGAACGTTCGTTAATGAGAAAAAGCCAACAGCGAGGGCGCGGGCTTACCCCTGCGCCTTGCGGGCTTTGGTGATGACCACCACTTCCTGGCCATTCACGCGCACCATGCGGCGATCCGCGAGATTGACTTGTTGTGAGGGGGGAACTTTGCGGGCTCGTGTTTCCCGCCATTGTTTTAGTTGTTTCGTGAGATCGATTTCGTTCACAAATATCCTCCAGTCAATTCCTTTCCGTGATTGACTGTTGTTAGTACCGATGCCTTACGCATCGATAAAAGCTTCTAAACTCTTCGCGCGCGTCGGATTGCGCAGTTTCCGCAAGGCTTTCGCCTCAATCTGGCGAATGCGTTCACGGGTGACGGCGAACCGTTGCCCGACTTCTTCTAGTGTATAGTCCGTCTTTTCGTCAATGCCAAAGCGCATGCGCAAAATTTGCTCTTCCCGTGGCGTGAGGGTCGCGAGCACTTTGCGCGTCTGCTCTTCCAAGCTCAAGGCCATGGCCGCATCCGCCGGAGAGAGGGTCTGGCGGTCTTCGACAAAATCGCCCAGCGAACTTTCCTCATCGTCGCCGATCGGCGTCTCCAGCGACACCGGTTCTTTCACGATCTTGAGAACCTTGCGCACCTTGTCTGGCGGGACCTCCATCTGGGTGGCAATCTCTTCTGGGGAAGGTTCCCGTCCCAGTTGTTGCACGAGGTAGCGCGAGGTGCGGAGCACTTTGTTAATGGTCTCGATCATGTGGACGGGGATGCGGATCGTGCGTGCCTGGTCGGCGATGGCGCGGCTGACGGACTGTCGAATCCACCACGTCGCGTAGGTCGAGAATTTATAGCCGCGCTGATACTCGAATTTCTCCACCGCCCGCATGAGACCGATATTGCCTTCTTGGATGAGATCGAGGAATCCGAGTCCGCGATTGACATAGCGTTTGGCGATGCTCACCACCAAGCGCAAATTGGCTTCAATGAGGCGACGTTTCCCCTCCTGCGCTTGGTACTCCCCACGGGCGAGGATGTCGAGCGAGCGTCGCAGGTCTTCATTGGTCGTGCCAATCTCTTCTTCAATGCGGCCGATTTCCTTGCGCGCTTCTTGAATGAGCGCGCTCGCCTCGATCAAGCGTTGGCTATGGGTTTTCCCCAGTTCCGTAGCGAGTTTGGTGGCGCGCGAGCCGCCCGCTTTCAAGACCCGGACCAGTCCCAGGATGTCGACGGATTTGCGCCGAAAGTATTCTTCTTGCCGGTCGATCGTGCGGCGGTGGCGCTTGATAAGATCGCCAAACTCCTTGAGTTTGTCGGCGATCACCGTGATGTGCCGTCGCCCGAGCGGCAGGCTACTGAGCGAGCCCTCGATTTTATGCCGCAGCTCGGTCACTTTCTTGGCGACTTTTTCCCGATCTTTCAACGACAAGCGCTTGTGTAACTGCTCTTCCGCATGGTCCCGTTCACGGACGAGCCGTTTGAGGGGGGTCATGCGACTCAGGAAGAGCTCAATCCGGTGATCTTCTTTTACTTCGGTCGCTTCGGTGGCCTCGGTGGTTTCGGCGGCCTCTTCCTCTTCGTCGCCAAAAATATAGCGTGCCTCGATTTCTCCGTCTTTCAACTTCTCGCCAAGGGATAAGACATAGCGGGACCCAAGTGGGACCGAGAAGACCTCCGTGCGGACGTGCGTCTCTCCGGCTTCAATTTCCTTGGCGATCGCGACTTCTTCCTCCCGGCTCAGCAACGGGATGTTGCCCATTTCCTGGAGGTACATGCGGACTGGGTCGGAGGTATCCCCAATGGTTGGCTCTTCCGCTACGGGAGCGACCTCCTCTTCCCATTCTTCTTGTTTGGGTAGTTCAATGCTGATCGCCCCATCTTCTTCTAGGGTATCGGTCGCCTCAATATCCATGTCCTCGAAAATGGAAATGACACTATCGATTTCCTCGACAGGTGAGACATCGGCATCCAAGGGGTGGCCGCTGTCAGCAACCCGGAGTCCTTTATCCGACGTATGGGAGAGTCCCTCGATCCTTGCCTCTTTCCCTTTTTTCATAGGGGCAGGTACCTCGTTCTTTTCGCAGGGCGCATATAATGGGGGCTCATGGGCGGAAATTTTCCTTTTCCCTCAAACCAGGGAGGAAGGGACATGGACAATTGTCGCCAAAAACCTTGGTGCGCAAAATAAATACAGTAATAATGTGGGTTTGGTGAGGTTCCTTCATTGAGTCGCTAACCCTGATGAAGGAGGTAAACGTTAGACATCCTATGAATCGCGCTAGGGATAGTCAAGGGAGCTACCTTGTTTCTCACTTTTTCTTATCGGCGTTCGTCGCGCGTTCTTAAATGCGGCCGTCGCCATGGCCGCTGGCGGCACGGGCCGCGCCAATCGCGGTCGCATAATCGGCATACGGCGGGATGATGATATTCTCCCCTCGCCGTGGTTGCATATCCTCGATCCGCTCGCGGAGCGGTTTCACCCGTGAAAGTTTGCCCGTCAGCACAATATCATGGTGTTGGCGGGCTCTCGCCGCCATGAGGCTGACCGTAAAGGTCACTTCCGCCACCATATTCACTAGAGCCGCCGCTTTGTCCGCCAAGGTGGGATCGGAGCGCACCTTGCCGAAATTGCTCGCCGTGGCGCTGGCCGGGACAATGCCAACTGGTCCACCAGCAATATCGCCGACCGTCAGATCGACGCGGGTGAGATCGCCAGTCATGGCCATCTGCTCCAGGGTGTCCAACCGTGAGACGCCTAAGAGGTGTCGCGCCAGCCCCAGGAGTGTTCCACCACCCACTCCGGTTCCCCCGACGTGTTCAATCTGCTCTCCACGGACCGACACCAACGCCGTGCCGGTTCCTAATGAAACCACCAAGGCATCTTTTTTCTCGGCGAGGGTACTGCCTCCCACGCCGATGGCAACAATTTCCGGCACCTTGACGACGGGCACGCCGAATAGATGGTCCTGTAAACAGCGCGCCCCTCCACCGCTCGCCGCGATGACGCGGATATCGGCCAAGGCCCCGCCCGCTGTACTGAGGAGTTTGCCAAGTGCCCCAGCCGCAGCAGCGACAGGGTCACCCGTCTCAATGGTCACCACGATCACTTCGCCGTTATTGAGGAGCACGGCATCGGTGGTTGAACCGCCAATATCAATTCCGACAATCATGGGTGTGTCTCTGCCTGTGATTCAGGCGGTTGCAGGTCACGGCGGAAGACCGCGACCTGTCGTTTACGTTCAGGGGCATAGCCGCGCCATTTCGCTTCCGTCACGGCGTCGGGAACAACCCGTCGAAACCCGTGTCGCTCAAACAGGCGCTGGGCTCCGTCTTGCGTGGTGCAGGCAAAAAGATAGGTCAGCCCTTGGCGCTCCCCTTCAAGGACCATGCGGTCAACGAGCCGCCCGCCGATCCCTTCTCCTTGGTACCGGGTGATCGTGGAGAGGCCGACAATCTCCGCGGTCATGTCCGCATGATAGGGAAACAGCGCGCAGAAACCCGCGAGTTCGCCAGGGGCGGGTCCTAACCGAGCGCCATAGCCATGCAACAGCAACCGCGCCGTTTCCATTTGGGTGCGGGGCTTGAGATGTCCTTCGCGTTCTCCGCGTTCGAGCAGTTTTTCCACCTCGTGAAAGTCATCAATGCCGAGTTTTTCCACGTGGCAATAGTCCGTCAACGTGAACAGCGTCCCACACCCTTCGTACGTAAAGAGTTCGCGTCCCAATTCGGTGAAGCGGCAGAGCGAGACGGAGGCGACTCCCCCTTCCAAGGCCAGATGAATCGCTGCCAGTAAAGGTCGCCAGGCTTCGAGTCCCGTCCATTCCGCCGCTCCCGGACGCAAGAGTTCTTGCAAGACTGGACCATTGAGAAAGGACATCCGTTTGTTTTCGGTCACGAGCCCGCCCACCGCGTCAAGCAAGACCAGCTTGTAGACCCGGAGACTGACGGCGATCCGTTGCGCGCAGGTGAGAAGCGAGACCTCGCTGTCCGCCGGGCACAGACCGACAAACAGCGGGCCGTCCCGCAGGGCATCCCAGATGTGAATCAACAGTTCTTCCTCACTCGCGACTTCTGGCAAGGAGAGCGGCATGAGGGCTGGAGTTTTTGCTAACCGCAAAAGCTGTTTCACCCACGACTTCAAGCGTTTCTGCTGCGCTTCTTCTCGTGGGGTCTCAATGAACAACACCACCATCGTTTCATTGGTCAACAGCGTATGCACGACTTCGAGCGCCGCCGCGAGGTCCGCCTCCGACGCCGAGTCCACCGAGCGAATCGCCAAAAGCAGGCTCTTCTCGTGGAATTCGTCGAGATAGAAATCCTTTTCCTCAAACGTCAGATACGACGGTCCACGGGTTCTCATGGCGCGGTACACTGCTGACGCAGCTCGTCAGTCCACGGCAATGAGTGTTCGTGCTGGGTGTGCAGATTGAGCATCACCAGTTCACGAACGACCTGCCCGGTCATCTGTTCGAAGGCAACCGCTTGCCAAGCAAGGGAGCGGCGGAGCTCGTCGTCGTGAGCTTCGTACTGGGCCGGAGCAACGTCACGCTCGTCAATAGTCGCGACCACCCATGCCCCGTTTTCCGTAAAGGCGAGATCAATCTCACCCGTTCGTGTCTGGTGATGCGCGGTGAAGGCAAACGGCAACGCCACGGCATGTTCCGCCGCCAAGCGCGCCCGCCGCAACAAGTGGGAAGTACGAAGAAGATTCACTACGCGCGCCATTTCATACCGTGGGGTGGTTGTCAATCTATGGGTGGAGTCGGGAGCCTGTCCCGTTGGTTGTGGTGCGGTCAGTGCCTGACGCAACGCTTCCTTGATGATGCGTCTCATGGGGAGAGTCGGCGGCGAAGCAAGCGGACTCACTTCACGCACAAGGGGAGTCGGTCGTGCGTTCAACCAACGTTCATAGCCTTGTCGTGCCCCAGCATGGGGAACAACGCGCAAGAATGGCTCAGCAGAGGCGGCCACCGTGACGGTCCGCTCAATGAGCTGGAGATCGCTTTCATAGGTGTAGGTCGGCGCATGCGTGGTCCGCGCGAAAAAGGCCGCCGTGGGTTTTGTGTCCTTGCTGGTGTTAGTCACTCGCGGTTGAGGCTCGTCGTGTGCTGGTGTCGCACGAGGTTGTTGGGGCACGATGAGGTGATCGCGGACGCGGGCCGCCGCCACATACCAAAGACGTTGCTCTTCGGCGGCATCCCTGGCCTGTTCGCGGGCTTCCGCTTGTTGCCAGCCCTGGGTCGCGCAGGTCAAGGTGCGTGGCCCCACGTGCAGCTCCAGCGCGGCACCACCGCGTTCCACGATGCCCACCGCGCGTCCGCCACGTCCTTGTGGAGTGGATGCCATATCCGCCAAAACCACTACCGGAAACTCCAACCCCTTGGCTTTGTGAATGGTCAACAATCGCACGGCATCCTCGTGCTCTTCCGTGACCACGGCTTCTGGCTCTTCCTCGACAAAGTCTTGGTGCGCAAGAAACCGATTGAACGCCGCCAACGTGTGCAACCCACGCATTGACCAGGCACGCGCGAGATCAACCAGCTTGAGCAGATTGGCAACCCGCTGCGCGCCGTGGGGCTGGAGCGCGAAGACCGGAATCATCGGCGTGCGATCGTAGAGCGCGGACAACAGGGTGGCTGGACTCACTTGAGCCGCGTGGAGATGCAGGTCGCGCAACAGCATGAAGGCGGCGCGAAAGCGATCGGTCGCCGGGAGCGCATCGGGAATCTCTTCGTACGTGTAGTCGAATTTTCCACCGCTGCACACAAACAGTGCCAGCTCTTCATCACTAAAGCCGAACGCGCTCGACCGCAGCGCGGCCACCAGCGCGACGGTCTCGGATGGCCGCTCAATCGCTAGTAACAACGCGCGGCATTCCTCGATCTCTGGTCTGCGACTGTAACGGCGGCCACCGAGAATCCGATACGGCACTCCCGCGTTTCGTAGCGCGTCCTCGTACATGTTCATCGCTTGATAGGTGCGAAAGAGGATCGCGATGTCGCGATAGCGCACCTTCTTGTCTCCCCATATTTCCAGACGCTGATAGGTCATCGTCTGCTTCAGGAAGGCCGCCACCGTGCGCGCTTCCGCCACGCGCTGCTCCTCGCGCGAGGCCGAAGCGGACACCAGCGCTTCCGGTACTGGGAGCAGGATGACCTCGCGCCCCGTGCTCTCGTGGCGCGTTGCTTCCAAGGGGCGATATGGTGGTTGCGCGCTGCCGCCCTCGGCGAAGGCTTGGCTAAAGGTTTCATTGATCCACGTGAGCACGGGTGCGCGCGTGCGAAAGTTCGCCGAGAGCGTCAAGACTTCTCCTTGTCGCGCGATCGCCGTGCGCACCTGGTCGTAGACATCGACATCGGCGCGGCGAAACCGATAGATCGCTTGCTGCGGGTCGCCGACCAGGAAGAGCTTGCCAGGCTGCAACTCAACCTCGGTCCAGCGCTTTGCGCGCGCGTCTCGTTCAGCCAGAAAGAACACGATCTCGGCTTGCAGGGGGTCCGTGTCTTGCAGTTCATCGACACACAGGACATCGAATTTTCGTTGAAAATAGCGGCGAACATCAAGATTGGTCTTGAGCAGGTCCCTGGTACTGATGAGGAGGTCGGTGAAGTCGAGCTGACTGCGCTCCTGTTTTTTCTCGCGATAGGCGCGCAGATACCCTTCCAGCCAGTGCGCGAGGCCCACGGTCACGTTATGAAACCACGCGGCACGGGTGCGGCTGTAGACCTCATTCATTTGGGTCAGCAGGGCACGGACTTCGTGCAAAGCACCCGCCGAGCGCCAATTGGTTTTCGCTCCTACGGTGGTCGTGGTGAAAATTTCTCGTGGTTCACGTAACAGCAGTCGTTCCCACGCCGTGTCGTCACCCTCAAGGGGAATCAGCGTCTCCACGCGGCGGATCGCTTTGTAGGCACGATCACTCGGAGTGTTACACTCGGCTTTGAGCGCCGTCAGCGCGGGCAGTGTCCGCGCCAAACAGGCTTGTAGCTCCGCCAAAGGGACCTCGACTAGAGCTGGTAACCAATCGAGACAATCGCGTTGAGCGACGAGAAAGTCGCGCAGCGTTTCCAAATGGGCGAGTGACAGCGTGGCTTGCAGCGCATGTTTGAGGACCGCGGGACTGCGATCCATTTCGAGCACCAGCCAGGCGCGCCAGAGTTCGGTTTGGAGCAAGCTGGTTTCCACTGCATCCAGCACGGTGAAGCCGGGGTCCACGCGCGCTTCGACGGGACGTTCGCGCAGGAGCGTCGCGCAGAAGGCATGAATCGTTGAAATATAGGCGCGGTCGAGTTGCAGGCGCGCGGTGCGCAGGTTGGTGCGTTCCTCGTCCGAGAGTGTCCCAGCCAGCGCCATATCAAGTTCCGCCCGCAGCCGCAGGCGCATTTCCGCCGCCGCCTTTTCACTGAAGGTGATGGCGGCGATCCGTTCGATCCGTCCACGTCCACTACGAAGTAGGGACAGCAAACGGCTCGTCAGCACCGCCGTTTTACCACTGCCCGCGCCCGCTTCCACCAGGATGGTGGCATCCAGCGCGGTCGCCGCGCGGTGGCGGCTCTCGATATCGGGGGGAGATGCCGGTGTCATGGGATGTTGCTCAAGGAGCGTAGCGCGTCGAGGCGCGGGTCCTCTTGTTTCCGCGCGGCGCGGGTTTCGACCAACGCGCTACAAATAAGGGGAAACGCGCAGGGTTGACAGGTCTGGGGGGTTTGCGGAAAACAGCCCGCGCGCAGACTGCCCACCAACGCCGTCACGATGGTCCGCAATTCGGCTTCGGCTTCCGCCCAGGTATTCTCGGTGAAGAAGGGTTGTTGGGACTGCTCCGCGCGATTGATATACACATAGTCCGCCCCGGTCCACCGCAAGTCGGAACGCAGGTCGCGCGCCGCGTATAGATACAAGGGAAGCTGCAAGGCCGTCCCGTTGGCGAAGCGGCCACGCACGGGTACCCCGCGTGCGGGCTTGCCGCTCTTGTAGTCGAGAATCCGGGCGCGTTGGGCATCGGCGGAGACATCAATGCGATCAATGCGTCCACGCAAGTGGATCACCTGTTCGTTGTCCAACTTCAACCGCACGACGCCAGACGGCAGCATCGTAGTCGCCTCACTGTTGATACCAAATGTCGCCTCGAAGGCCGCTGGGAGAAAATCTTGGCCATTCTCGATTTCCCAACTCAGCAACCGTCCGAGTTGTTCGAGCAGCCGTTCTTGTTCGACTTCCCAGACCACCGGCAACCCGGTCACCTGCGTCCCCGCGAACGTGGCAAAGCGCGCGCGGGCAACCGTCTCCAGTATCCGCGCCAATTCGCGCGGGTCTTGCGTCGCCAACGGGACCCGGTTCTCCTCTTGGAGTCGCAGGAAGAAGGCATGAAGAATCTCATGCACCAGCATCCCACGTCCGCGCGGTGGCAGCGTGAGCAGCAGTTCCGGGTCTTCTTGGAGCGACACGCCCAAGACCGTATTCAGGAAATAACGGAAGGGGCAGCGTGCATACGTCTCTAACGCGCTGGCGGAGAGCGTCATTCCCCTGGGAAAGAGCCGCTGCTGGACAGCCGCGCGTGTCGCGTCATCCTCGATCATGCCATCAAAGGAGGTGAGGCGCGGAGTATGCGAGCGTTCGTGGAGCGCCGCGTATGCCTGAGAAAAAAATGGAATCGCCAGTGGCAGGTAGCCCAGCGGCCTCGCGTCAGTCCGCGCGCGGGCCTGTTCGATGCTGGCCAGGTGAAATTCGCTGGTATCCAGCGCACGCTGTGGCAGTCCCTGATAGAGCGGCGTCAAGGGAGTCGTCTCGCTCCAGGCCAGCAGATCGGTATGCGTGGCATATCCGCCACTCAGTGCCTCGACGATACGCAGAAGGTAGGACGATGGAGAATGGGTTTGTCCGTTCGCGTTGTCGAGCCGCGGATAGGTCAGTAACAGCCGTTCCGTGGCGCCGTGGAGGGTGCGGGTGAACAACAGTCGTTCGGCTTCTCCTTGGCGATACCGTTGTGGCAGATCGCACAGCAACACCTCCGCCAGATGTTGCCGTTCCGCGTCCAGCAAAAACGGGTCTTGCCGCACCGGATGCGGGAATTGTCCTTCAATCATCCCCGGCACAATGACCGCGCGAAACGGCAGTCCAGACACAGTGGCGAGGTCACTGACGAACACCCCAGGTTGCGTGTCCGGCTCCGTCACTTCTGGTGTGGTCAGCAACACCTCGGTAAGCGCGGTGCTCCACTCACGGAACGACAACGACTCGGTGAGCATCGTCAACTGACGAAGCCGCATGAACAGTTCACACACCTGCTCTCGTAGTGGAGAGGGGGCACTGTAGGTGGTGAACACTCGTAGGGTCTGTTCCGCCCAGCCTGACCAGGAATTGTGCGCGGGCAGGAGTTGCGCATCAGCGAGGAACCGCTCGATGAACAGCACCAACGCCTGAAGAATCCGAGGCTCGGGGGTGGCGGTATCATTGAGGTCAGGCGCGGTCTCCTGCCCGACGGTGGTCGTGAGGCGCGCGAGTCGTTCACGCCATTCGTTCGCGCCGCGCGCGATGCCCGCTTGCAACGAGAGCGTATCCCAACGCGCGGGCAACGCATGAGCGGCGTATTCACCCAACAAATCAGCAAAGGGCGGGCGAGCCACGCTCAGGAACTCGAAGACGCGGGCGCGGGAGAAATCTTCCACCAAGACTTGGCAGAGCAAGCGCACGGCTTGTCCAGCCTGGGTATGCAACAGCGCGCGCGGCGGCATCGCGGCGCAAGGGATCCCCCATTCGGCGAACGTTTCCCTCAACAGCGGGCCGTAGGTCATTGGGTCCGGTAACGCCACGGCGATGTCCGGGAAGTGCCATCCACGTTCGCGAACCAAGTCGAAGATCACGCGCCCAATCTCGCGCGCTTCGCGGTTTTCTCCCGGCACCGAGAGGATATGGACAGAGTGATCCAATTGTGGAGGCGTCTCGGTAGGCCACAGTGACACACTCTCGAAAAACCGTCTTTGCAGGTACGCGAGATTAGTCTTGTGGACGACCGGGTCACTGAGCGCGGATTGGTGAAATCCTAGACTGGTCAGCCACCCCAGCGTTGGCGCGGTGTATTCGTAAGCGGCTCCCGCGCGCCAGGGAAAAAAGATCAACGCGTCACGTTCGGTGATCGCGGTTTCGACCACGCGACGTTGCAGCGGCGTGAAATCGGTGACGCCATACAGAAAGAAGGTCGTGGATTCGGTCCGCGTGGGAAGAAACCGCACGGTCCGGGTGAGCAGGTCTTCTTCATCATAGAGAGCATGCTCATCCAAGAAACGTTCGTATCCATCATAGAGGGCATGTAGGCTGTCGATCTTCTGGCGATAGACGCCAGTCAGGTGGGCCTGTTCAAGAAAGCGGCGCAGGTCTTGCGGGCGGACTTCCGCGTGTTTGAGTTCAGTCAACGTCGCGAGCAACCCACGAGCAAAGCCCGGCTGGCGCACAAGTGGGGTGAAATAATTGCTCGACCGCTCCTCAGCTAGGAGTTGTCGCAAGATGCGACGCGCGGCGAACAATGGCAGCGGTTGCCATCCATCCTGGAGAAAAGACCATTCGGCGATGTCACGAGCGAAGGTTGACCAGGTGAAAAACGAGACCCCAAGCAGTCCGTGGCCAGCGTCGAGCACGAGCTGGCGCAGGTGCGAAGCGAGGGCCTCGTATGGAGCCAGCACGACGACCGGCGCGAGGGGGTCCACCTGCTTGAACGTGCGCAGTGTGGTGACAAAAGCCTGTTGCAGGACTGGAAGGGAATCACTGACGAGCAAGCGCCGTTGCGACATGGTCACGGCGTAGTGGGTTTCGTCGGGGTTTGCAAGGACCGGGGGCTATGCGGCCACTGGGAATGGATGCAGGCAACGATCGGGATGGTCTGGGCCAAGGACGGGGGATCGTGGACACCATCGGCTGCAACCTGGACACTGTGGCCAACGCTGGCAATCACGTAGCCCAGCCATCGCTGGTTTTGGGGGCGATGAATTTCTACCCCTTGCCTGGCAAGCTCCAAGGCTCGCCTTTGGACCTGTCTGCTTTCGCGGGCCACATGGATTATGCCTTGGATTTCAACAGCACAGGCAAGGGGTCCTTTGCTTTTCGCGGCGCGTATGCCGGGGCAAGTACGAATCCGGGATGGGGCCTGGCGGCTGAACAAAAGGTCGGCGGACCCGCCGGGGGCGGAGGACTGTCCCCAGCGCCGCCCACAGGACTTCAGGTCATGTAACAGGAGACATGAATGACGCGTCTTGTCCAATCACGCTTTTTCCCTCAGGTGCTCCGCGGAATAGTCTTCGCCCTGTCCGTGGCGGGTCCGTCGGCATATGCGGCACCGAGTGCCGACATGGATGCCGGAGGAAGACTTCGAATCCTCATCTGGATCCTGGTGCTGGGCAACTCAGTGGTGACCTGACGGTGGTACCTGCCACGGGCTCCTCCTTCACGGGGTGGAGTGGGAGTTGCACGGGCACGAGCACCGGTACTATGTTCATGACGGCGGCTCAAGCTGTCACGGCAACGTTCACCTGAACGCCGTAAACAGAAGATAAGGAGACCGTATGCGGGCCCACCTCATTCCGCTCTACGTGCTGCTGGTTGTCGCGAGCATCGTCATACCAGGGATTGCCACCACGGCGGAGAGTAGTGTGTTAGAGAGTGTTTTGAAAATGGATTTTTTGCTAGGAAGGAGAGATGATCACCTTTCTCCCCCAAGTGTACGCTACCGACCTCACGGCCCTGGAATGGTGCCAGATCGCGGACCGCTTTCCCGCCCCCTGCCCCCGGGGTCGGCCCCGGAAGTGGGAGCCGTGGCAAATTCTCAATGCCATCCTCTACGTCAATCGCACGGGCTATCAGTGGCGGATGTTGCCGCGGGATTCCCCCCCTGGGAGACCGTCTATGGGTGCTTCTGGCGGTGGCAGCAGAGTGGGCTGTGGCTCGACCTCAATAGCGCCCTGGGCAAGACGGCGCGGCAGCAGGCGGGCCGCGAGCCGCAGCCCAGCGCGGCCATTATTGACAGTCAGAGCGTGAAAACCTCGGAAGGAGGGGAAGAACGAGGGGTGGACGTGCACAAACAAACCAATGGCCGCAAGCGCCTGGATGTGCTGGGGTTTGTGCTGCTGGTGGTCGTGCATAGCGCCGCGCTCCCGGATGGGACGGGCGGCAAACTGCTCTTGCAGCGCCTGTTCACGCGGATCAAGCGTAGCGTGCACAATCGGTGGTGTCGGCTCAAGCTCCTCTGGGCCGATGGGGCGTATGAGCACATCGCAGCATATGTCCGCAAACAGTTTGGGTGGCGCTTGGAGGTCGTGCGCCGGCCCGCCGACGCCACCGGCTTTACGGTGTTGCCCCACCGCTGGGTGGTGGAACGTACCTTTGGGTGGCTGGGGCGGTATCGGCGGCTGTGTCGGGACTTCGAGCATACCACGACCTCCAGTGAAGCGATGGTCTACCTCGCCAGTATCCGGCGCACTCTCCGGCTGGTGGCGACGGCAAAACCGAATTAAAAAACACTTTCTTACGGGCAAGGGCTCGTCATCTACCGAGAGAGTGACAACACCTGGAGGACTGGGCCGCTCTTTCCCGGCTCGTGTAGTGGCACCAACGGCTGTTTCGAGCATGCGTATCATCACAACACCCTGAACCCGGCGACCGGGGACCTGTACTATCGCCCGTATGGCTCGCTCAACATCCACAAATACGCCACCAATGGCAATCAGCAGTGGAGCACCCCCACCAATCAAGTGCCCAGCGGGTCAAGTATCTGCTGTGGTGCCATGAAATACTTCCCGGAACTGGGAGGTATTGTCTGGGTCAATTCCTCGGCGAAGAGCCTGCATCTGTTCAATACCACCACCAACCAATGGAGCACCCTGGCCATCAATCTGACGATAGGGGACTACGATACGGTAATCGAGCATAGCCCGGTGCATCACGTCATCTTGTTTGGTGGCGGCAAGCAGGGGGTGGGTAATCAATTTTATAAACTCAACGCGAGCGGTCAAGTCACGTCCCTTCCCGATGCGCCCGCCGGGGTGCTGGGTGGGAGCGTCTACAGTCTTTCGGCTATTGATCCCGTCTCCGGCAACCTGCTGGGTTTCCTGCCGGAAGGAGCCTCCTACGAATACAGTGTCGCCACGAATTCGTGGCGACAGTTCGCGAACCAACACCCCCTCAAGGATGCGTATGGGAAGTACTTCGAACTCGCGGAGACATCAATTCCAGAATACGGCGTCATCATGTTCGTGACCCACGCGCCCGCCGCAGTGTGGCTCTATAAGCATGCGACGTTCGAGGAAACCCTGTACACCTCCGGGCTCAGCGGGGTGACGGCGATGGAATTCGCGCCCGACGGGCGGCTGTTCGTCTCAGAGCAAGCCGGACGCCTGCGTGTCATCAAGAACGGGACGTTGCTCTCCACCCCCTTCGTGACCATCTCCAACATCACCACGAATAGCGAGCGCGGGCTGCTGGGGATCGCCTTTGACCCCAATTACGCTACCAACCGTTATGTGTACCTCTACTACACCCGGCGACCCCATCAATTAAAAACCGCGTCAGCCGCTTCACCGCCAGCGTCGCCAACCCCGACCTGGTGACGGCTGGCAGCGAAGTGGTGCTGCTTGACGATATTCCGTCCGACGCCGGAAATCATAATGGTGGCGCGGTGCATTTTGGCACCGATGGCAAGCTCTACATCTCCACCGGCGATGGCGGACAGACGTCGTCCAACTCTCAGTCGCTGGCCACGCTGGCCGGCAAGCTCCTGCGCATCAACCCGGATGGCACCATTCCCGCCGATAACCCGTTTGTGAGCACCGCTGGCGCGCGGGGAGAGCTCTGGGCGCGCGGGTTGCGCAACCCCTTCACGTTTGGCATTGATCCCACCACCGGCAAAATCCATATCAACGATGTGGGGCAAAACACGTGGGAAGAAGTGAACCTCGGCATTGCCGGTGCCAACTATGGCTGGCCTACCTGCGAAGAGGAGCATTCGGCCATTCTTACGCCCAAGAGGGTCCGCTTCTATAATAGGGCAGGGCAAACGCACTATAACCCTTGTAAAAAGGCGGGGTTAAGCTAAGAGGGGGAGGCGAGTAGATTCGGATGCCGAAGGAGAAGCGATGCCCCCGCAAACGTGTGCGTTGGTTGAACGGTTGCAAA
>JABFSC010000085.1 GCA_013140885.1 Deltaproteobacteria bacterium
GACGACACTCTCAACTTCAATACGTCCGCTGTGTCGTTCGACCAAGGTTTTGACGATAAACAGTCCGAGTCCCATCCCCTCTTTCCGTCGAGAGCCAGTCGCGCGACGGTATTTCTCAAAGAGCAACGGAATTTCCTCGGCTGCGATCCCGGGTCCGGTGTCAGCAACGGTGATGACCACTTCCGCGCCTCGCAGCGAGGAACTCACGGTGACTTTTCCTGCCGGTGGGGTAAACTTCAGCGCGTTATAGACGACGTTGGCGAGTATGCGATCCATTGCTATTGGGTCGCCTTCCACCCACGGCAGCTTGGGTTGCAGCGAGAGTGCAAACGCAATGTTCCTGTGCCGCGCCTCGCCTTCATACTGTTGGCCGATATTCAGTAAGAGATCATTGATGCCCACTGGCTCGCGCTTGAGCGACGGTGATTGATCTTCAATCCGCGAGAGGTCGAGGTAATTGTCCACCAGCGACAGAATCGTGAGGCCACTCCTCTTGATCCACGGGAGCACGTCGACCGATTTCACCACGCCATGCTGTTGCGCTTCTTCTTGCAGATACTCCGCATACCCAAGCAACACCGAGAGCGGATTCTTGATGTCATGGGAAAGCAACTCCAGGAACTCGGCGCGACGACGTTCGAGTTCCTTGCGCGTCGTGATGTCACGGGCCATCACCATGATGCCAACCGGCCGACCCCGTGCGTCCGAGAGCACATCGTCGCGGATTTCAAGCGGGACAACAGTGCCGTCTTTACGCAGGGCTTCGATCTCAATGAGCGGTGAGAACGTTGGTGGTGGTTCTCCACTGAGGAGCTGGGACCTCCGTTCCTCTATCCGCAGTGCCGTCGCCGGCGTCAGTATCCGACGAACGTACTGCCCGACCAGCTCTTGCCGCGACCAGCCCAACAGCGTTTCCAACCCCCGGTTCACCTCCGTCACGATCCCTTCGGTGGTCAATGAAACGATGGCATCGCTCGCGTTCTCGAACAGCGCACGGGCCCGCTTCTCGCTCGCGCGCAGCTCTTGGCGGAGACGATGGCGCTCAATGGCATAGCGGATCGTGCGCAGCAACGCACTGGCGACCATCTGCCCCTTGACCAGATAGTCCTGCGCTCCTTCCTGGACCGCTTTGGTGGCGACTCCCTCATCGTCGAGTCCGGTCAACACAATGATGGGGATTTGAGGTGCTTGCGTCTGGATCGGGCGAATGGTGTCAAAACCCGAACTATCGGGCAACGAGAGGTCCAGCAACACCGCGGCAAACTCTTGTTGGCTCAGTCGTGTCAGCGCGTCACTCAGACGCTCGACATGGACAAGCGGATAGTGCGCGGCATGTGGGGTCAGGACGGTTTGGATAAGCCGCGCGTCCGCTGGGTTGTCTTCCACCAACAAGATGGGTCGTACTTCCGCGTGTGTCATACAGTCTTACCGGCGCGCGGCTCCAAGGGGGCGCGCGCGTTGCAGGACAGGTCATCAGTATCGGTGTGGAGTCCCCCGCGGAGCGCAAATCCCCTTCCGCACCGCCAGCAGTTTGCACGTCCGCATCACGCCCTACGATTTTTCACTCTTAAATGCACTCGGCACGAGCGCGTGTTTCCGTAACAGGCGATAAAATTCAGCCCGGTCTTTCCCTGACAATTCGGCGGCACGAGACACGTTGCCTTTCATTGCGGTCAGCACCTGTATGAGATAGCGGCGTTCGAACTGCTCGCGCGCTTCCTTGAGTGTCGAGAGTTCCGTGGGCTGCGCGCTGTGCATTTCCGAGGGCCCCAGGAGCAGCAGATCCGGTGTGATCAGTGACGTCGGCGCGAGCACGACGGCTCTCTCAATGACATTCGTCAGCTCACGGATATTGCCCCGCCATTCATGGAGCATTAAGCGGTGGAGGGCTTCAGGAGTAAAACCTGTGATCTCCTTGTTCAGCGTACCAGCAAACCGCCGCAGGAAATGCTGCGCGAGTGGGGCAATATCGGCGGGCCGGTCCCGCAACGGCGGGAGGAA
Organism: Deltaproteobacteria bacterium; assembly: GCA_013140885.1. Lineage (GTDB taxonomy): Bacteria > Desulfobacterota > Binatia > Bin18 > Bin18 > JABFSC01. The sequence goes on from JABFSC010000085.1 coordinate 2,002, forward strand.
AATGGGCAGCACATGAAGTCGATAATACAAATCCTCGCGGAATCTCCCTTGCGCGACCAATTTTCCCAAGTCTTGGTTGGTCGCCGCCACCAAGCGAATGTTGATCTTGATCGGTTGCGACGACCCCAATGGGTAAAATTCGCGCTCCTCCAAGACGCGCAGGAATTTCACCTGCAACATCGGCGGCAGCTCGCCGATCTCATCGAGGAGCAACGTGCCACCCTCCGCCTGTTGCAGAAACCCCTTCTTTAGACGATCCGCGCCCGTGTACGCCCCCTTCATATGCCCGAAGAATTCATTTTCGAGCAGTCCTTCGGGAATCGCGCCGCAGTTAATCGCGACAAACGGGCCCTGGGCGCGGGGGCTCGCGACGTGAATCGCTTTCGCGATCAGCTCCTTTCCGGTGCCGCTTTCCCCATAGATGCACACCGTCGAATCGGTCACGGCGATCTGGGCCACCTGCCGCAGCACCCGCTGCATCCCCTCGCTGACGGTGATGATATTGTCGAATTGATAGCGTTCCTGCACCAGGGTGCGTAACCGCGCGACCTGAGTTTTCAAGCGGGAGACATCCAAGGCGCGTTCGATCCGGTGCACGATGTCCGCCGCCGCGAACGGCTTTGTGAGATAATCGTAGGCCCCCTTCTTGGTCGCCTCGACGGCGGTTTCAATCGTGGCGTGCGCGGTGGCGATCATCACCGGAAGTGTCGGTTGGATGCGCAGCAGATGCTCGAGCAGGGCGATCCCGTCTTCATCGCCAATGCGCAGATCGACGATCGCGAGATCAAAGATCTCCGCCGTCGCGTGTTCGATGGCCTCGCTACTCGTTTCCGTGAGCGTCACGCGAAAATGCGCCGCCTCGAGACGTAGCTTGAGGAGATGCAGAATCCCCGGATCGTCGTCGACCACCAGGATTTTCGCGGTCGCCAATCGTTCTCCCGTGGCTTTCGTGTGTGATGGTCTCGACAGCGGTTGCGCTGGCACTCGCCCATTGTCGTGAACAACATCCGAGGTCCCTGTCATTGGTTCCACTCCTTTGCCACTGTGTGCGGATGGCATGCGGCTTTCATCCTAGAGCGATCCGAGACATAGACAAGAGTGGAATGGTGAAATAAAACGTCGCGCCCTCGCCGAATTGTGATTCGACCCACATCTCCCCCCCGTGACGTTCGACGATCTTCTTGCACAACGTCAACCCCATGCCCGTGCCGGGGTAGTCGGCTTGCGGGTGTAGGCGTTCAAACATCAGAAAGATACGCTCGGCATACCTCGGCTCGATGCCGATGCCATGATCGCGCACGGCCACTACCCAGGTCTCGCCCCGTTGCTGCGCCCACACGTGCACTCGCGGTGACGCGGCCTGACAAAACGTGAGCGCGTTCTCAATGAGATGACGGAAGACCAAGGCTAAGTGCCTGCCACTGCCTTGCACGGTCGGTAAGGGATCATGGGTGATCACCGCGGAGGTCGCGGTGATCTCAGGATGCAGGTCGCTCAAGACGGTCGCCAATATCTCCTCGCAGGAGACCGCGCTCCTGTCGTGCTCGCCTATATTGAGTTGCAAGTACGCCAGTACATCGGTGAGCAGGCTCTGCATACGAGTCGTCCCCGCGACCGTCTGACTGATGATCCGGTCGGCTTCCTCATCGAGTTGGCCTTGATAGCGGCGCGCCAGCAGTTGTGTATAGGTGGAGACCATGCGGACGGGTTCTTGTAAGTCGTGGGCCGATACGTAGGCGAGTTGCCGCAGGTCGTCGTTCGCCCGCGTCAAGGCGGCCGTTTGCTCACGCACCCGTCGGTCGAGTTCCATATTGAGTGTACGGACCGCCGTTTCCGCCTCTTGCCGTCTGGCGTTCTCACGGAATAACTCCTGGCTCGTGAGTTCCATCGTGCGTGCTCGGACATGGCGCTCTTGAGCCAGCGCGACCACGATGCTGAACAGCGCGGTGACGAGGAGACCCAACCCCAGTGCCCAGTTCGTCACGCGCGAGTGCTGCCGCGCGAGCGTTGTGGGCAGAGGCCAGACGCGCACCTGCCACTGCGTCCCAGCAAACTCGATTTTCGTCGTCTGGCCCCACTCCGCCTCCAAGTCCTCTCCGGCGGAGACGCGCTGATATAACTCCTCATGCGCGTTCATCACGACAAGTGCGTACCCCGGAGCGATTTCCTGTAAGATCGCCGCGAATAACACCTCCGCGTGAAACCCCCCACTCACCACGCCGGCAAAATTTCCTCCTCCCGAGATGGGGAGGTACATCACAAACCCTCTCCCGCCTTGGACGAGATTGATTGTCCCTGACACAGCGGCGGCGCGAGTCTCGCGTACCGTCTCGAACAAAGTCCGACGCTGAGGTTCAGCCGTAATCTCGCGCCCCACTAGCGCCTCATTGCCGTCTAGGGGCGCGATCCAGCGCACATGCAGCGTGGAGTCAATCCACGCAATTGCCTGGAATCCGGGGAAATCACGCATAATCGATTCAGCATCGGCTATCCAGTCTTCCTGGGAGAGGGCGGCCCACCGTTCTTGTCGTGCCGCCATACGCGCCAGGGTCAGCATACGGGCTTCCATGCGCGCGCGGATCTCACTTTCCACGTGAGCAACCGTACTGGCAATGATTGTTTCGAGGCCGCGATGCGCTTGCACCACGAGCGCCTGCCAGAGCAGCAGCGTGACTGTCAGACCGCCAGCGACAACGACGAAGGGCAACCCGTAGATCTCGCTGGCCCTCACCACTCGACTCTGTTGCCACGACCAGCTCACCAACCCGACGCCGAGCATGACAAACCCGACCGCGGTTGGCATGGCCATTGAGCGGTCCAGCTTCCCCCACCCGTAGGACACCTGCATCCCAGTCAGGAACAGGAGAATCGTCATCACGCCGAGCACCACGACAACCGTGCCCGTCAGGGCAACCACACCCGCCCGTCGCGGTGAGACCGCTGTCCCCAGGGCATCCCGGTTCATCCACAAAAGACCGAGGCTGCTCAACAGGAAAGCAATCGTGGTCGCCAGAGCCATACGACCAGGAAACATCACGTACGCCTCAATGTCATCCCGCATCAGCGCTTGATCAATGCCGAGATCAAGACCGAAGAGATACTCACCAAGCGTGAGGGAGCTCAGCACCAGGACAAGGACCCCGCTCACCGTGGTCAGCCACGGTCGTTTGGCGGCCACGGCATATAACCCTGCCCCCATCCAGAGAAAACACAGCGCCGTGTTGTAGGCGACAACCGAATCGTTCGGCAGGATGCGGATGAGTGAGGGGATTCCGAGATGCCAGGCGACAAGCACGAGGCTCCCTAGCATGGTCACGAAACTACTCGCGGCAAGGATTATCAGATGCGGTCGAGACGATATTGGCCGTGTCGGGCTAGGGAGCGGTATCGGGTTCACAGTGTTCCAGTCGAGGTCTAAGGGCATTCATGTGAATGTGTGCAAGAAACGGGGCATGAGAAATGACGAGCAAACGTGAGAGGTGTTGTTCTTTTCTGTAGCTGAAATCGCACACTGGAGTGCTGGATTCCCTACACTCATCGAATGGTGAGTTTTGCTCGGCCACCTTCAAGGACTGCTGAATGAGTGCGTCCCACGTGCGCCGTCCTTAGCTGAGAATACCGAACAGCCACAAGAGCACGATGATGCTCACGGGAATCCCGGCCAGCCAGAGAATAAGTCCTTTGCCCATGGTTCTTCCTCCTTTCTTTGTTTATGTGATGGACAACACCTCAAGCCGCAATTTACATGCCGCCCAATAGATCGCAGTTTCTGGGTAGCCTGGATTCCGCTCCGCTGCATCCAGGCTACAGGCTACTTTTGTCACGTGCGGCTTCGGTTTGTGCTTTGCGGACACCCTGCTGAGTTTCATCGTCGTGAGGGTGGCATTGCGATTGCTCAGTATGGACCTCTGACAAGAGGTCCGAGGAGAAAGTCTATGAAGTGGAGAACGTGGTTGAGTCCCTTCACCACACTATGCGTGGTGGTCTCGCCTTTCGCTCATGCGAGCGACGATGTCTCTACGGTGCTGGACAACCCGGTGACCGGCCAAACAGTTGGTGAACGATGGGCAATCCAGTTCCAGCATCGAATGCGGACAAGGAATGGAGCATCACCATGCCGTCACTGAATATTCTCCTCGTTGAGGATAATCCAGCCGATGCCTACTTAACCATGATGGCGGTACAGGAAGCGGATATTTGTAAGGAATTCCATGTTGTCGAACATGGGGAACAGGCGCTCGCGTTTCTCCGACAGCAAGGAGCCTACACTGGAGTTGCTCGTCCAGATATTATTATTCTCGACCTGAACCTGCCACGGATGGACGGACTCACCGCGTTAACCGCGATCAAGGCTGATCCGGCCATCCGCGCCATTCCCGTGGTGATCCTTTCGACGTCGTGCGCGGAACAGGATATGACTCAGGCCTATCACCTCGGAGCCGTTCGGTATTTCGTGAAGTCGAATGATCTTCAAGAATGCTTAATGTTCGGCCATACCCTTGCCGGGGTGTGGCAATGCTTGACGGACGCACGCGTATCGTAGGGGCGACCGGCCGGTCGCCCCTACGATACGCTACTTTTCTCCCCAATCGTGAAATAAAAACTCGCCCCTGCGCCGGGCTGTGACTCCACCCAGATGCGCCCGCCGTGGTGTTCGATGATCTTCTTGCAAATCGCCAGTCTGATGCCGGTGCCCGGATATTCCCTCCGCGCGTGTAAGCGTTGAAATACCTGAAAGAGCCGTTTGGCTTGGTCTGGATCAATGCCAATGCCGTTGTCGCGCACGCAAAACCGCCACCGCGGACCGTCT
>JABFSC010000726.1 GCA_013140885.1 Deltaproteobacteria bacterium
CAACATGACAAGCCCAATCTGCGCGTACACGTTGTTCTCAAAGCCTCGTAACCACAGCCCCAGAAACGCGCCGAGGACGGCGACCGGCGTGCCTAACAAGACGCTGAACGGGAGCGACCAACTCTCATAGAGCGCGGCCAGAATGAGAAAGACGAACAGCAAGGAGACGGCGAAAATCGCCACCGCGCCTCCTTCGGCCCGCTTTTGCTGGAACGACAGCGAGTTCCACGCATACCCCATCTCTGGCGGCATCACTTCGCGAAAGACCTCTTCGAGCGCGGTCATCGCTTGCCCGGAACTATAGCCCGGCGCGGCGGCCCCGATGATTTCCGCCGCCCGGTACAGATTAAAATGGATGGTGAATTCGGGACCCGCGTAGGGTTCGATGGTGACGAGGGTCGAGAGCGGCACCATGTCCCCGCTGTTATTGCGCACGAAAAATTGGCCGACATCCTCCGCGCGAATGCGATATTCCGGGTCCGCCTGGAGAAACACTTTCCATTGCCGCCCAAAGCGGTTGAAGTCGTTGACATAGAAGCCACCCATCAGCGTCTGCAAGGCCGAGTAGACTTCACGAATATCAATGCCCAGTTTGAGCACCTTGTCACGGTCCACTCGCGCGAACACTTGCGGGACGGACGAACTAAACAAACTGTTGACGCCGACCAGTTCCGGTCGCTTGCGGGCGGCGTCGAGGAACCGATTGACCTGTTCGGCCAGGAACTCGACTGACCCACCGCCGCGGTCTTGGAGCATGAAGCTAAAGCCGCCCGCGCGGCCAAAGCCAGGAATGGCGGGCGGTAGAATGGCGAACGCGCGTCCTTCGGGAATCTGGCTGAGCATGCGATTGAGCGTGGCTTGGATGCCTTTCACGCTGGTTTCCGGCGTCGTCCGTTTTTCCCACGGCTCGAAGCGGACGAAGATCGTCGCGGAATAGGAAGTCGAAGCCCCCGTGAGCAGATTAAATCCGGTGAGGGCATTGAAGCCGCGAATCCCAGGGACCTTTTTGAGCATCTCGCCAATCTTGGTGACCACCGCGTCCGTGCGTTGAAACGAGGCGGCATCGGGTAACTGGAGCGCGACGACCATGAAGCCGTTATCTTCGTCGGGCAGGAACCCGGTGGGTAGAATACGGCCAAAGTGTCCCGCCGCGGCACTGATCGTGAGCAAGAACACGGCACTGAGAAACGCGCGTCGGACCAGCACCCGCGTGCACCACAGATACCCGTTGGTGCCGCGCTCGAACCACCGATTAAAGAGGCGGAAGAACCATCCCCTGGGTCTGTCATGCGTGCTGGCGGGGTGGAGGAGCTTGACGCATAGGGCCGGGGTCAACGACAGGGCGGTGAAAGCGGAGATGAGGACGGAGATGGCGATGGTCAAGGCGAATTGTTGATACAGGCGACCAGTGATGCCCGCGACAAATGCCACTGGGATAAAGACCGTGGCGAGAATCAGGGCAATCGCGATTACTGGGCCAGACACCTCGTCCATGGCTTTGATCGTCGCGTCGCGTGGGGTGAGCCCTTGTTCGATGTTGTGTTGCACGGCCTCGACGACAACGATGGCATCGTCCACCACCAGCCCAATCGCCAGCACCAACCCGAAGAGCGAGAGGGTGTTGATGGTGAAGCCGAGCAGGGGAAAGACCATGAAGGTGCCGATGAGGGCGACGGGAATGGTCAGCAACGGAATCAAGGTCGCGCGCCAACTTTGCAGAAACAGGTAGACGACGAGGGTGACCAGCACAACCGCGATGGTGAGGGTCTTGCTGATTTCCTTGATGCCTTCCGTCACCGGCAGTGTGGTGTCGAGTGAGACTTCATAGTCGAGGTCTTGAGGAAAGCGGGTTTTCAATTCGGCCAGGGTCTGCTTCACGGCATTGGCCACGGCCAGGGCGTTCGAGCCTGGTAACTGGTTCACGGTGACGACGGCGGCTGGTCTGCCGGTCAAGCGGCCCCGTTGGCTGTAGTTCTGGGTGCCCAGTTCGATGCGGGCGATGTCTTGGAGCCGAATGGTGGAGCCGTCGGGATTGAGTCGCACGACGATCTCGCCGAACTCTTCGGCGGTGATGAGGCGACCTTGCGCCCGCATGGCGTAGGTGAATTCTTGTCCCGGCGGCGCTGGTTCCGCGCCGACCTGACCGGCGGGATTCACGGTGTTCTGCTTTTGGATCGCGCTTTGTAAATCGGCGACCGTCAGTCCGAGTTTGGCCATTTGATCGGGCTTCAGCCAAATCCGCATGGCGTAATCGGCGGCCCCTCTGGTTTGCACATCGCCGACGCCAGGGATGCGCTTGAGGGCGTCATTGATGTTGATGTTGGCGTAGTTGCCCAGGAAATTGAAATCGTAGGTGCCGTTGGGGGAGATGATCGAAATAATCAGCAGCGGAAACGCGAGGGATTTTTTGACGTTCACGCCGAAATTCTTGATGTCCAGGGGCAGTGACGGCGTGGCCTGCGTGACCCGGTTTTGCACGAGCACATTATCAATATCGACATTGGTGCCCACCTCGAAGTCGATGGAGAGGGTGAGGGTCCCGTCGTTGGCGTTGGTCGATTTCATGTAGAGCATGTTGTCCACCCCATTCACTTGTTGTTCGATGGGGGTGGCGACGGCTTGCTCGACGGTGACGGCATCGGCGCCGGTGTAGGTGGTGGAGACTTGGATTTGCGGCGGGACGATTTCCGGCAATTGCGCGATCGGGAGACGGGTCATGGAGACCACGCCCGCGAGGGTGATGATGATGGCAATGACCATCGCCACGATGGGCCGATTGATGAAAAACCGTGCCATATTACTTCTCTCCGGTTTTTGTTGGTGGTGTGGGCGTGGACCCAGCGGGAGCCGCCGTAGCGGGAACCGCCGTAGCGGGAACCGCCGCGGGAGGGGTAGCTGTCGGCGCGGCTTGTTCCGCCGCCAGTTTGGGCACGACCGGTGCTCCTTCTTTCACTTTCTGGAGCCCTTCGATGATGACCCGTTCGCCGGCGGAGATGCCTTCGTCGATCACCCAGAGTGTGCCACTGCGTTGCCCGACTTTGACCTTGCGCATGCTGACCAGATTGTCCGCGCCCACCACCGCGATCCGGTAGGTGCCTTGTAACTCCTGCACGGCGCGTTGTGGGACCAAGAGCGCGCCTTTCTTTGTGTCGGTGATCGTTCGGACCTTGGCGTAGAGTCCGGGCCGCAGCATATTGCGAGGATTGGGGAAGTAGCTGACCACGGAAATGGTGCCCATCTTGGCGTCCACTTCACGATTGGGCAGGGCGATATCGCCAGGTTCGGGATAGACACTGCCATCGCCGAGGACCAATTCCAGCGGTGGGCCGTGAAGCTGCGCACGTTTCTCGGCTTGCATGGCGGAGGCGACGCGGTCGGCGAATTTCAAGTAGTCGCGTTCGCTGAGGGGGAAAGTGACCTTGATGGGGTCGACGCGCGAGATGGTGGTCAGCAAGGTGTTGGGTTGAATGAGGTCGCCGATTTGGGCGTCGGCGATGCCGACAATCCCATCAATGGGGGCACGGATTTGCGTCCAGCCGATATTCAATTCGGCTTGCTTGACGCTGGCACTGGCCATGTCCACGGCGGCTTTGTTCGCGAGATGGGCCTGGATGGCGTTATCGAGTTCTTGTTGACTGATCGCGCCTTCCTTGGCGAGAGGTGTATAGCGGTTCACATCAAGTTGGGTCTTGCCCAAGTTGGCTTCCGCGCGCGCGAGGTCGGCTTGGGCCTGATCGAGCGCCGCCTGATAGGTCCGGGTGTCGATGGTGAATAAGAGATCGCCGGCCTTGACCGAGATGCCTTCCCGATAATCACGCGATTGCAGGTAGCCTTGCACGCGGGCGCGGATTTGGGCGTTGATGGAGCCATCGGTCGTGCCCAACCACTCGGCGTAAATGGGGACGTCTTGCTGGATGACGTTCATCACGACCACTTCGGGCGGAGGAGGTGCTGGAGGCGCGGGTGGGGCGGCCGGCTTTCCGCCTTCACAACCGAAGGTGAGGGCCGTCAGCGTGAGTAGGAAGAACACGCGAGAAAAAAGTGAATGGAAGTCGGTGGTCTCAGGACGAGGGCCTGAGGAATGGAACGGCATGGTTTCCTCACATCTCATTATGACAAGGCATCAGGTTGTTAGGGATTTGTTGCTAGAGTCGGGTTCCATAGCAACTCCGGCATGGAGAGACAAGGAAGGGGCGAGGAAGGGGGAGAAGTCAAAAGGCAAAGGGCAAAAGTCAAAAGTGAAGTCACGCCTGGAAGCGTTCAGCTATCAGCGCTCAGCAGTCAGCCAGATAAGAAAACACGGAAGATTAAGTCCAACTTCTCGCATACGAGAGGTTCCAGGATACGGATTACCTTGTTTTGCTGAACGCTGATAGCTGACAGCTGAACGCTTCCGTCATCTCTGAGCGGTTGATAAGCCGGGGCAGGGATGACATTCTGGCGAGCATCAGAAGAAGAGGAGGAACCACAATGAAGCTATCACAACCACGCATTACCCCACTGGCTCCATCGGAATGGACGGAGGAGCAACGCCCAGCGCTGGAACCAGTCTATAAAGAAGGGCCGGTCTATAACGTCATGGCCACGATGTCTCGTCACTGGCCAGCGTGGAAGAAGTTTGGCGTGTGGGCCTATCACATCATGGGCGACACTTCGACTCTCGTTCCGCGTGAACGGGAGATCCTCATTCTGCGTATTGGCTGGCTCTGCCAAGCGGAATACGAATGGGGGCAACATGTGATTTTTGGCAAGAAGGCAGGTCTGACGGACGTGGAGATCGAGCGGATCAAAGCCGGACCGGATGCGCCAGGTTGGGCCCCGTTCGATGCCACGCTGTTGCGCGCCACGGATGAGCTACACAAGGATGCGTTCATCAGCGACGCGACATGGGCGGCGTTGAGCCAACGCTATAATACGCAGCAATTGATGGATGTGGTATTTACCGTTGGACAATACAACCTGGTGTCGATGGCGCTGAATACCTTCGGCGTGCAGCTTGATAAGGGCGTGAAGGGATTCTAACGACGGGTGGCTTTCCGGCATGGACCACGATCACAGCTACAAGCTCCTGTTCTCGCATCCTGAGATGGTCGCCGACCTGTTGCGTGGCTTTGTGCACGAACCGTGGGTACAGGAAGTGGACTTCAGCAGTCTGGAGCGCGTGCCGGATAGCTACGTGGCCGACGATTTACGGGAACGCGAGGACGACATCATTTGGCGGGTGCGCTGGGGACAGGAATGGCTGTACGTGTATCTGTTGCTGGAGTTCCAATCCACGGTGAATCGCTTCATGGCGGTACGCATCATGGCCTATGTCGGACTCTTATACCAAGACCTGATTCGCAGAGGCGAATGGGTTGGGGACCGTCGGCTGCCACCCGTGCTTCCGGTAGTGTTGTATAATGGGATGTCGCCGTGGAATGCGCCTCTTGATCTACTGGATTTGATCGTGCCCGTGCCGGATGGGTTGGAGCGGTATCTGCCGCGTGTACGCTATTTTCTCATTGATGAAGGACGGATAGCTGAACAGGAACTCGCGGGGCTGCGCAACCTGGTGGCGGCACTGGTGCGGATTGAGAACAGTCGCACGCCGGGCGAGGTCGAGCAGGTACTGAGTGCGTTGGTGGAGTGGCTCACCGCGCCCGCGCAAGAGTCGTTACGACGAGCCTTTACTGTATGGATGAAACGGGTCTTTCTGCCAGGGCGCATGCCGGAAACCCCGTTTGCCCATCTCAACGATTTGCAGGAGGTGAGAAGTATGTTAGCCGAGCGTGTGGTCGAATGGACCGAACAATGGAAACGGCAAGGGCTGGAGCAGGGCCGTCAAGAAGGAATCCAACTTGGCCGTCAAGAAGGAATCCAACTTGGCCGTCAAGAAGGAATCCAACTTGGCCGCCAAGAGGGAGTTCAGCTAGGACGCCAAGAGGGACGCCAAGAGGGACGCCAAGAGGGCGAATCCACCCTGCTGTTGCGAATAATGGAACGTCGCTTTGGTCCTTTGCCGGATGCGATTCTTCAGCGAGTTCGTGCGGCGGACGCGGAGACCCTTCTGGTATGGGGAGATCGCGTCGTTACTGCGGCCACGGTGGATGAAGTGTTCGGGCGCTAGACTCCGGAGCGCGATGCCACGAGCGGCATTCTGCCTTGCACTACTCCCATTTCCCTCCGCGCGTCGGAAACGCCACCGCCTGGGTCAATTGTCGCAGAAATTCCTTGCGCGAGATTTCATAACTGCCTAACCGCTGGAGATGGGGATTGGTGATCTGACAGTCAATCAACGAGAACTCCCACTCCGTCAGCTTCTTGGCTAACGTGGCGAAGGCGACCTTGGACCCATTGGTGATTTTCGTGAACATCGACTCACCAAAAAAAGCCCGGCCTAGGCTGACGCCATAGATGCCGCCCGCCAATTGTCCCTCGACCCATGCTTCGACGGAGTGGGCGAATCCCGCGTCATGGAGGGCGCAGTAGGCATCAATCATCTCTTCCACGATCCAGGTGCCCTTGCCCTCGGCGATCCGTGTTTCCCCACAGGCGCGAATGACCGCGGGGAATGCCTGGTCAAACGTGACGGAGAAGTGTCCACGACGCAGCTCGCGTTGCAAGCTGCGTGAGACATGAAATGAGGCGGGGTTCATTACGCACCGTCGTGGTGGGCTCCACCACAGGATCGGCGAGTCATCGTCGTACCACGGGAAAATTCCCAACCGATACGCGAGCAGCAACCGCTCGATACGCAGGTCGCCACCAACCGCGAGGAGTCCATCGCGGTTGGCGCGCTCAGGATCGGGAAA
>JABFSC010000583.1 GCA_013140885.1 Deltaproteobacteria bacterium
CCATTGGCGTGAACTGCGGTCATAATGCCCTGGGGCACGGGTTTCGCGCCAACGCGACCATTGGCCGCACGCTCCGCCTCCTCATCATCAATATCGGTGGCGCTAAACCGCAGGAGATCACCAAGGCCACGATGGGCCATCCCGCGCAGTACACGTTTTGCGTGGGCGAGAATGAAGAGGAGAGTCCGTGGGAGCCGTTGCATGTGGAGAAAGGCTTTCGATCCGACCAAAGCACGGTCACGCTTTTTGGTGGGCATTCCCCGTTGCAGATCAGCGATCATGCCAGCCGCGACGCCGAACAATTGGCGCTGTCCCTCGGCTGGACCATGGCGTCCTTGTGGAATCACAAAAATTTTCCGGTCTTCTCGGACACGACACTGATCGTGGGCCCAGAACATGCCAAGACCTTCGCGCAAGATGGCTGGTCCAAGAATGACCTACGCCAGTTTCTATTCGAGAAGATTCGTAAGCCGTTTCGGGAACTCCGTCCGGGCGTCAACGGTGGAGAAGGAGCGGGCGTCAGCATGCTGCCCATGAAAAACGCCCCAACCACACCACCAACCGACGACACCATGTATGCCAAATTCCCCGCGCTCGACAGTATTATGATTATTGTCGCGGGCGGCACGGCGGGACGATTCTCGGCGGCGGTGCCAGGACTGGCGCGTGGGGATGCGGGCAGTCGTATCACAACCAGAGAAATTCAATCGTCATAAAAAGGAGGTACCATCATGGGAGAAGTGCTACTGGATCCCACCGATCGGGTGGATCGTGGACAGAAGGTCTTCGCGCCCCGGCTTGAGACACTGGCCGGGAAGACCGTGGGTTTGCTGGACATCAACAAATCCAAAGGAGTCTATTTTCTCGACCGTCTAGAGGAAGTCCTGCGGACTCAGTACGGCGTGGCCGAAGTGCTGCGACGCAAGAAAGTGTCGCCGGGTCGGATGATGTCAGAGCAGCTCAAAACGGAACTGGTGGACAAATGCGACGCGGTCATTGAAGCGTTAAGCGATTGAGGGGGCTGCATTTCGTGCAGTTCGCACGATGTAGTCACCCTCGAAGACAGCGGAATCCCCACGGCGAATGTCGCCACGACGGAGTTCATAGGGGCGGCGCAAGCGCAATGTTCCGCGCTTGGCCTCCCGCAGTACAAACCCATTTTTGTCGCCCATCCCATCCAGCCCAAAACCCCGGAGGAAGTGCGGATTTTGGTCGATCAAGTGATTGAGCAGATTGTTGGGAAACTTCTCAAACAGAAAGTGCGGCAAGCGGCGTAACCCAACCGGAGCGGGGCACGACGGTCGTGCCCCTATGGCAGAACAAATTCTTTCGAGTAGACCGTCTGTTCTTCCCCCTCTGAATCGAGGCGATATCGGAGGCGCACGCGATACGTCCCTGCAGAAACCGGAGTGCGACGAGAAGGTAGATAGACATCGCGAGAGGCTCCCGGCGGGAGAGAGGAGATGTCCAATGGCTTCGGTATGCCAAGGAGCAAAGATAGGAGGTCACTCAATCCGAAATAAGGGAACCAGACGAATCCAAACCACCGGCCCTCTAGTCGAAGCGCCTCTGGCGTGTAGTCACAGACTTTTGGGGTACCGTTGTACACTCGGACACACGCCAGACCAGGAGGGCGTTGGAGACGGGTGGCGATAAGAGCGATAGCGTTCTTCGCCCCCTGCTCGGGCAGCGAGTAACACTCAGGATCCATTGGGAGCATTGAGGCCATGGGGTCAGGGTTGAGGGCTATATCAATCAGATTCGGGGTCAGCATGACACCGACGACACAGCCCACAAGGAAGAGGAAAAACAGCCGGAGTTTCCGCATTGCCCATGCTCACGGCAGAATAAATTCTTCGGAGTAAACCATCTGTTCTTCTCCCTCTGAAGTGAGGCGATAGCGGAACCGCACGCGATAGGTACCGGGTGGTGCGGGCTCGTAGGGAAGCGGGCGATAGAAATCGCCGTGTCCTGGGGGCAATTTCACTCCCGCAGCACCTACAAGTACTGTTCTTCCAACCAACAAAAAGTCGTTCACCCGCGCATACGGTAACCATACCAGCCCAAACCAACAACGCTCCATTTGTAGAGTTTCCGGCTCGTAGGACCAAAATTTTGGGGTGCCGTTATATACCCGCACGCAGACAATGCCCGGATGGCTTGCTATTAGGCTGGTGCGGAGAGAGACTCCGTTGTCCGGGCCTCGTTCTGGTAGTGAGTCACACACGGGTCGTTCTGGGAGCGTTGAGGACGTTTGGGCACCTCGGAATTCTTGACGAAGAGCAAAGACGGCCAAGAGGGCGCCGACAACACAACCGGCGAGGAAGGTCAGGAGTTTCCGCATTATTGATTCCCACTTGGCTGCGAGGTGACCAGGGGCGAAGCATTCGTGGGGACAAATTTCTTGCCTCTACACAGCGCTGAACAAAGGCTTCGCCCTTCTCTGCAACAACAAATAGCTTGACTTAACAGGGATTATCCACCGGAGATGTCGATGGCCGAGAGGCAGATGCTGCCGTTCCCCAATAATGGTCAAAAGAAGCTCCAACATTATAGAAAGCAGTTTTTATATAATCGAGCCTCTGGTAGGCACCATAATAAAAATAGAATGGACTCGAACTAGCTCCAATAACAAGACCAGCAAGATCTTTCGTCACGTCCCACGCGATCAATGCTCCAGAATCTCCAGCTACTGTTGCCGTTTGTGGCGTAAAGGCGTCAAACGGGCCTATATAATAATAGACGTATTGGCCGCCGTCTGCGGCTGCGTTCCGGTATCCAATAACGTGAGAGACTTCCGTTGCTTTCAAGGAAGCTAGAGTTCTATGGGAATGTATCCCCCAGACGCTGAGGCATCCCGTACAAGTTGAAAATGTTGGGATGCGAATGATTCCCGACGGACCACTTGCCCGAGAAGTCACGCCATACTGCATCCGTCGAACAGGTTTGGCCGCCCCAGTACAAGGAGACGTCATGGGATAGAAATCGGCCCCATCATGGCCGATGGCAGCAACGTCTGGCCGTATTCTGAGATCGTTTTTCGGGGACTTAATTCTACAAGTGCCGTCAGTACAAGGCGTCATCCGAAACATGTAAGCAACATAACCATAGGGGCGTCCGGCTGGTTGCTGGACAACACGCTGGTTGTTCACATTGCTATTTGGAAAACTAGGTTGCTGAATGACATGCCCTGCTGTGAGGGTGTATAGCTGGCAGCAGTAACCTATACCATCCGAAAAGTCACGAGAGATGCGTGGCCCAAGGGTTCCATTAAAATATGAAGCTGAGCTAATGATCTCCGCGCCAACAGGAACTGGTCGATAATACCTATCTTCGTGAGACTGCCCTTTCAAGAATTCTGTTTCTTCAACATGTACAGGAATACCTTCAATCTGAGTCGGAATCAAACGACGATGAGCATTTTTCTGCGGTATAATTTGGACAATCAAACCGTTCTTCCCAATTCCTACTCCATGTACTCCATCAATTTTAATCAGTTGATCTTCATACCGATACCTGATCCGTTTCACTTCAATCAGCGGTCTGGGCAAGCTTGCTGACACTGGCTCTTCATCAGTCGGACCTACAAATGCCTGACGGCCTTTGTACCACAGCGGCTCTCCGGTTTCTGGATGTCGATCAGGACGGATCTCCCCTTTTCCTAAAGGAGCTGGATCGGGAATATCACGTGAGATGATGTGGTCCGTTCCCGGTACTTTCTCAAAGATGCCAGGCAGTCCACTATCGACTTTGTAGCAATTGGGACACGCAGGATGTGGCATGTGCCTGTTGTGCCAGGCATCAAGACGCGCACGGGCCAGGGCTGGGTTATCAATACGCCCTGGTGGTGGTCCAGTGGGGGGGGCCACGCTTGAAAAGCGCGCGGCGAAGAGAAGCAGGATGCCGAAGAAACTCGCAAGGACGAATACGCATGAGTGGCCAAGTCGATTCTTCATGTTCCCTCCCTTTGGGAAACTGCACGAGCGTTGAGGTGGAAATCCGGTCATTGATTGTCTTCTGGTGGACCTCTCGTCACTCCGAGTTCCTCCTTCCCGAGGAAATTTTGTCTTGCCCTCACATGATGTAGGGACGGAGGCTAGCACAAAAAAAAAATCGATTGTCAACAAAAAAACAGAGCGTGCTGGATTAGTAAAGTTATGCGCAACGAGAACTTGAAAGTAACCCACTGTGAAATGCCCTCGTGATGGCGGCACGGACGGTTGTCATCATGGGGCCTCTATCCACGGACAACGTCGCACCGCCACTCTTGCTTCGACGGGGTCTTTCCTTTATCCCCAGTGCCTCATGGAGCGAAAAGCAATGACTACCCCGGCCTACGAGCAACTCATTATTCAAGGCATCAAAGGGTTGCCTCCAGAAACCCTCGCGGAAATCGCGGATTTCATTTATTTCGTGCGGCAACGAGTGTCACACTCCCACATCCTCAACGAGGAACTCCAGAGCGCCCTAGACAGAGGGGAGTTGAAGAATTTAAGCCGGACCGAGGAGGCCCACCTAGAAGAGGAGTTTGTGGACTATGAGCAGCGTTACCCCCGCGAGTGACTTTGTCACGGACACGATGGGGTTGGTCCTCCGTCTCGAACAGCGCCGATTAGGGCAACAGGCGAAAGCGATCTTTGAGGCCGTTGAATCCGGGGCGGCAACTGTCCACATCCCCGCCTTCGTCCTGGCTGAGATTTTGTACCTCTCCGAGAAACGAAGAATCTCCATTTCGCTTCAGACAGTTGCCGACCACTGTGAACGATTTTCCCATTACAAAGAGTTGCCCTTGAGCTTCGCGATCGTTCAATCGGCAGCCGAAATTACTGACATTCCAGAATTGCACGACCGGCTTATTGCTGGCACCGCACGGTCACTCAGCCTGGATTTGATTACAAATGATCCAGTCATTCAGGCCTCCGCCTTTGTCAGAACGGTATGGTAGGAAGCTCGAACAACAAAGGAGAAATGATATGCCCAAAACCCGTGTTGCCGTCCTCGACGACTATCAAGATGTCGCTCTGCAAATGACCGACTGGAGCAGCCTCGCTCCCGACACTGACATCCAGGTCTTTCGAGACCATCTGTCCGCTAACGACGCCATCGTTGAACGACTCAAGGATTTTGAGGTCGTCGTCGCCATGCGTGAGCGGACGCCGTTCCGTCGCGATCTGATGTCACGCTTACCCAAACTCAAACTGCTGGTGACGACGGGCATGCGCAACGCGGCGATTGATCTCGTGGCCGCCGCTGAGCTAGGCATCACTGTGTGTGGGTCTGGCGGTGTGTTGCCACCAACCGCGGAACTTACCTGGGGACTCATCCTGGCGCTGCTTCGACATGTCCCACGTGAAGACGCGGCCACGCGCGCCGGACAATGGCAAGTCAGCATGGGCTTGGGACTACAAGGCAAAACCTTGGGCGTGATTGGCTTGGGAAACTTAGGGTCGTATGTCGCGAACATCGGCAAAGCGTTCCAAATGGAGATTCTGGCGTGGAGTCAAAATCTCACAGCCGAACGCGCCGCCCAAGTTGGCGCGACCCTGGTCGCAAAAGACGAGTTACTGTCGCGCTCGGACATCGTCACCATTCATCTCGTCCTGAGTGATCGGACGAGAAACCTGCTCGGTGCTCGCGAACTCGGCCTAATGAAGCCCACGGCTTCGCTCATCAACACGTCACGCGGTCCGATCGTCAATGAACCGGCACTGATCGACGCCCTGCAAAAGCGCACGATCGCGGGCGCGGGGTTGGATGTGTTCGACGAAGAGCCGCTGCCGCTCGATCATCCGTTTCGCACGCTGACGAACATCGTGGTCACTCCTCACATTGGCTATGTCACCAAGGAGACCTATGAAATTTTCTTCCGGCATATCGTCGAGAACATCCGCGCGTTTCTTGATGGCAAGCCGGTGCGTGTCATGCGTGCTTCCTAACGCCAAGAATCAAGGCGGCGTGTCGGTCGGGGCGTATAATCATACGCCCCGACTCCTATTGCTCTTGCCGCGCGCGGGCTTTTCCTTTATCCCGACGCCATGACACAACCCGCTTACCCCGCCTTCGCGCGTCTCGTTGACATCATGGCCACCTTACGTGGCCCCAATGGGTGTCCGTGGGACCGGGAACAGACGCCCGACTCACTCAAGCCATATCTGATCGAGGAAACCTACGAAGTCCTCGAAGCGTTAGAAGCCAAGGACCTGCCCGCCTTCAAGGAAGAGCTGGGTGATGTCCTGTTGCAAATCGTCTTTCACGCGCAACTCATGGCCGAGGAGGGCGCGTTCACCATTGAAGATGTCGCCCAGACCATCGCCGACAAGCTCGTGCGTCGCCATCCTCATGTCTTCAGTGATGTGACGGTCAAGGACACAGCGGAAGTCGTACACAATTGGGCGAAAATCAAAGCCCAGGAAAAGGCGGGCAAAGCGGATCGCTCGGCGCTTGCGGGCGTGCCGCTCGGTGCACCCGCGCTCGTGCAAACACAACGCCTCGGCGAAAAGGCCGCGCGGGTCGGGTTTGATTGGACCTCCGCGCCTGAAGTATTCAAGAAGGTCGAAGAGGAAATCCAGGAACTCGCGGAAACGCTCTCATCCACCGATGCCGCGCGTCAGGAACATGAGCTGGGCGATCTCTTGTTCGCGCTCACGAGCTTGGCGCGGCATCTCAATCTTGACGCGGAAACGGCCTTGCGCAAAGCGGGCAAACGCTTCAGCACGCGCTTTCGCTATATCGAAACTCAGCTTGAACGCAATCAGGAGGATATTCACCAGACGACCCCAGCGCGGC
>JABFSC010000768.1 GCA_013140885.1 Deltaproteobacteria bacterium
CCTGCTGCCAAGGCTTCGAGGATTCGGGAATCGGTCGGGCGGAGTTCCTGTTGATCGATAATACCGAGTTGTGCGATCAGCGCTGACACCTCTGGTGAGGAAGAAGTGTCTTGCATCCGCGCGAAGGTCGCCAGGTGCGCATCGTACGCATCAATCTTTCGCGCCGCCTCTTCGGTCAGCTTTTCGGGATCGAGGAGCATCGTTTTTGTGGCGTCATCTTGCGTCAGTAACAACGCCAATGCGGAAACCGCTAGTTCTTTTACCTGTCGAGCACGGATCACCTCCGTCGCGTTGTTGTCGAGCCCGGAGCGCGCAACGATTCCCACCGCAATCCCCGCCAACAGAAGGGGAATCAACAACAGGTACAGTTTTACGGCGAGCGACCAATGGCGCATAGTGATTTACCTTTTACGGGGGAATGTCGTATGGGCGAGGCGGAAGACAGCAAAGTCATCATCCTCAAGACATGTTCCTTATTTTTTCACGGTCAGTTTGAGCTTCATGGTGGGATGGAATACACAGCGGACCTCGGCAGTTCCTTCGTGAGCGAAAATGATGCCGGACGAATCGCCTGGCGGTTGCGCCTTGAGATTGAACGTCATCCCTGCGGTAGCGGAAAAGACGTTATGGACAACGTCATCATCGTTTGTGAAAAGGACTTCCTCGTTCGGTTGGATGGTCAGCTCGGTCCGTGAAAAGGTATTGCCTTTTTGCCCGACCACGTGCTGGCCAGCGTGTGTGGGAATCGCAGCGAACGCCCAGGCAAGAACAGCAAGTGAGATAATACGATACCGCATAGTAGGTTGTGCTCCTCTCCTCGTTATTGTGGCAATGTGGGCACCGTCACTGGCGCATCGACGCTGGTCAGCGTGTGTAAGAAGGCGAGCAGATCCTGCTCTTCTTTCGCGGTGAGATGCAAAGGTTTGATTTGTGGTGACAGGCTCGGACGACGCACATCCCCGCCGCGATTGTAGAGGTCGATAACGGCTTCGAGGGTAGGGGTCGCTCCATCGTGCATGTAGGGTGCGCGACGCTCAACGTTCCGCAGCGTTGGGGTCTTGAACGTAAACTGGGCTTCTTCAATCCCTTCGAGCTGCGTTCCGCGCCCGCGATCTTCCCCAGCAAGTCCCACGTCGTGAAAACTATCGTCAGTAAGGCGCCAGCCACTGTGGCAGGCAACGCAGTTGGCTTTGGTGTTGAAAAGGACAAACCCCTGTTTCGCAGCGGCGGAGACGGCGCTTTCGTCACCTTCCATCCAACGATCGAAGGGCGCTTTGCCGGATATCACCGTTCGTTCAAACGTGGCGAGGGCTTTCGCTACAGTTTTCTCAGAGATGGGTTCATTTGCATAGGCACTGGCAAACAGTGGACCATACTGAGGAATCCCCTTTAATTTGGCGACCATCTTGTCGAGGCTGAGATTCATCTCGGCTTGCGCAGCGATGGGGCCGAGCGCCTGTTCTTCAAGTGAAGCAGTCCGTCCGTCCCAAAACAGGGAAGTCGCCCAGGCGAGATTCCAGATGGCGGGCGTGCGGCGCGTAAGTTCTGTCATGCCATGTCCAATCGCTTTGGGCAGACCATCGCCCCACGACAAGGCCGGGTTGTGACAAGTGGCGCAAGAAATCCAGTTTGATCCCGACAAGCGTGGATCAAAAAAAAGCGTCTTGCCTAATTGCGCGCGTTCTTCGGTAAAGAGGTTATCCGTCGGAAACGGAATGGCCGCTGGGCGGGTATATTTTGGGAAATACTGTTGATAGTCGCTAGAATCCTTTTGCTGTCCGCTCTCGGCGTCTCCTGGAACGCCGAGACTACACCCCATCGTGAGCAACAACACCGCAACGATGTCGCGACCAAGAGCACGCAAGACTCTCCGCCTGGTAAATTGTGGTAACTGTACACCCATTGTAATTCTCCGTTGATGACAGCAACACCACATGAAGGAGATCACCGCGGCGTTGCGTTGAAGTCTCGTCTCTTAGAAGAGATCGGAAACAGCGGAGATTTCTTAAATGTTTAAAACTCCTCGAAGCCGGCAGTCGGACTCTTGGCGCGTCCGTTGACAAATACCCTATGGGATATCTTCGGCGTCTCCACTCTGATTTGCAGGGGAGCTTTCCGCGGGGACTCAAGATGTTTCGGCGGCGAAGGAATCCTTGTGAACGCGATCTCAGGTGATAATTCCTCGTGGAGTTTGAAGCGTCCGACTAACATTTGCAGTTGCTCGGCCTGTTTCATCAGCGCCTGTGCGGTAGCCGACAACTCCTCAGTCTGCTCCGCGTTACTCTGTGTCACAGTGTCCATTTGCGCCACGGTTTTGTTCACCTGCTCGATCCCTTGCCATTGTTCCTGACTGGCGACAGCGATCTCCGTCACCATATCGTTGACACGCTTGACGCTGCCGACGATCTCGTGCAGGGTCTGGCCCGATTGCGTCACTAACGCGACTCCGTTGTCCACTTTCTGGGTGGACTCCTGAATCAGCCCCTTGATCTCCTTGGCGGCCGCGGCGCTGCGCTGGGCGAGGTTACGCACCTCGGTGGCAACTACAGCAAAGCCCCGGCCTTGCTCGCCCGCCCGGGCTGCTTCCACCGCGGCGTTCAGAGCGAGCAGATTGGTCTGGAAGGCAATCTCGTCGATCATTGAGGAAATGTCACTTATGCGTTTAGAGGTTGTGGCGATATCTCGCATGGCATCGACCGTGTGGGCCACCACCTCACCTCCTGTGTCGGCAAGCGTACGCGACTCGATGGCGAGGCTCGCGGCGTGCCGGGCATTGTCAGCATTTTGTTTGACCGTTGCCGTCATCTCTTCCATGCTGGCGGCGGTTTCTTCCAATGCCGACGCTTGCGTCTGGAAACCGGAGGACAGTTGCCCGGAGGCTGTGGCCAGTTGCTGGGCCGCCGTCGCGTTTGCTTCGGTCGCTTGACTAATTTCTTGCAGGACCACACTCATCGCCTCAATCGTGGTATTCAAGGCTGCGGACATCTGACCGACTTCATCCGTGGTCTGCGTGGGGAGTCGTGGGGTGAAGTCACCGCTGGCCAGCTTGCGCAACACCGCGACTCCTTGGGCTAACGGTATCGCAAACATGCGCGCCAGCACGTAGCCAATCACAAAGGCTAAGACGACAACAACTCCCATCACAGCGAGGATTGTGACGCGTACCGTATGGTACGTATGGGTCGCGGCCTGATACGAATCTTGCATGAGGCGGCCTTTCCCTGCCTCTAGGGCGTCTATTCCACTATCGGTCTTGTCCGCCAAGGGGCGAAGCTGCCGCAGTGCGGCCCGCGCTTCGGCGTCTTTGCCTTCACGGGCGAGCGCGAGCACCTTATCCTGCTCGGCAACAAGTCTCTCAAACAGCATCCGGACCTCATCAACCTCTTTCCCTTTGTCGTCCCGCGAGACAATCGTTTGCTGGTAGGCGTCGAGCGCGGAGAAGAATGCGTCGCGGGATTCCTTGAGCGCGTTAAGGTGCGTTTGCCGCTCAGCCACATTGTCCTCAAGGAGGGCATCACGCAATGTTCGTGCGACTTTGAGAGCCTGAATTTCCGCCTCCATCACATGGCCAAGTCCCAGCCCATGCCTCGCATACACCTCGGACAACCGGTCATAGATGACTCCCATCCCGCTGACCCCCTGGTAGCCGACGACAACGATCAGCAGCGCCATGAGGCTAAAACTCAACATCATCTTGGTGGCGGCGTTACGATTCCTAAACCAGCGTGGCATTATAATCCTCCCTCTTTAGTATGGTTCACACGTCAAAATTTTTTATAATCTAGGGGCCCCATTGGTATGACCGTTCCCGTATCCGTTGGTTCTTATCGGCACTCCGGCCACGGGGGATATGACTACAGGCTGGAGTAGCGAGGTCGCTCCGCCACTCGACATCCCCTCGAACTCTCCCTGAGGCATGAGACTCTCCCTCAGCGTGAAGCGTCCGACCAGGAGCTGTAACTGCTCGGCCTGTCCCATCAGCGCTTGTGCCGTCGAGGACATTTCCTCGGTCTGCGCCGAGTTGGTCTGTACCACGTGATCCATTTGCGTCACCGCCCGGTTGACTTGTTCGATGCCGTTGGCCTGCTCTCGGCTCGCCGTCGCGAGCTCTCCCAGCAGACCCGTCACCTGTTGAACCGAGGTCACGATCTCCTCCAATGCCTGTCCTGACTTGCCCACCAGCGAGGTGCCATCGTGCACCTTCTGGGCGGCATCATTGAGGAGAGCCTTGATCTCCTTGGTCGCCGTGGCACTGCGCTGGGCGAGATTGCGCACCTCGGCGGCGACGACCGCGAACCCCCGCCCCTGCTCTCCGGCACGCGCCGCTTCCACGGCGGCATTCAAAGCCAGGAGATTGGTCTGGAAAGCGATTTCATTGATCACACTGCTAATGTCGTTGATTTTCTTCGAGGACTGGGCAATCTCGTTCATCGCGTTGATCGCGGCGTTCGCCACGTGGCCTCCGCGTTCAGCGCTCTCACGCGACTTCAGCGCGAGTTGATTCGCTTGGTGAACGTTCTCGGCATTCTGGCGGATCGTGCCAGTCATCTCTTCAAGTGAGGCCGCCGTCTCTTCCAGAGACGAGGCTTGCTGCTGGGATCCCGCGGACATTTCTTCGCCAGCAGCCGAGACCTGTTGCGAGGCGCTCGCCACTTGCGCCGCCGTGATTTTCACCTGCCCAAGGATACCTTCCAGCTTGTCCATGAACGTGTTGAACCATTGGGCGAGCAGACCAATTTCGTCTTGACTGGCGACCGTGAGCCGTTTCGTCAAATCCCCCTCGCCTTCAGCGATATCCCGCAGCATCTCCACGGCTTGACGTAGGGGTCGGGTCATTGAGCGGCTGAGCGGGAAAGGAAGAATGATGCTGGCGACGAGGAAGCCAATTACCGCGAGCAGAATCACCCACCATTGCTGCGCCAGATGTTCCTGAATCTCCGTGCGCATGGTTTGCATGCGCTGCCAACTGGATTCCGTCAGGACTTGCGCAACACCCAGCATCTGGTCCGGCAGCGGGCGTAATGTGCTCTGAATTTCCGTGCGCAATTGCTGCGCCGTCATGTCAAATGCGTTCAGGGAGGATTGGAGCGCTTTGACGTTGGTCACCGCATCATTCCACCGCACCGTCTCGGCGCCTTCGCGTTTGACGGCTCCATCGCGGAGCATTTTTTCCACCAGTTCCAAGCTGCGCATGAGTTCGATCAGGTCCTGGCTATCGAATGAATGCAAATAGGTGTTCGCGTGTAGTTGCGTCGTGATAAAGAAGAGAAACGGCTGGGACACTTCCGCATCCTCACGATGTTGGAGAAAAAATCCCCGCAAGGTGGTTTCGATCTCGTCAATGTGGCGCAGAATTTCCATCTGCTTGACCACGCGCTCCGTCAAGCGTTCACCCACCGCGAGAAACTGTTCCTGATAGGCAATGATCAAGGATGCGAGTCTCTCTACTTCAGACGCATCCGCTGTCGTGGTGAGTACCCGCGCGGTGACCTGTTGCTGCTCGGTTAAAGCCTGTAGATGCTTGAGCGTCCGTTCACGATCGTCAGGCGTACCGACATCGACGAAGCGGTTTCCGTAATACCGCACCCGTTCGGCTTCCACGGCTAGCGCTTGTACCGTTTGCAATTCCTGAACAACCGTTTGCGTTGTGTGTTCAATCGTTGCGCCCATCTGGTCGGATCGGTACAAGACCACTCCCCCGGCAAGGATCGTGAGCACATCCAGGACCAGAAACCCGTACTGCAATTTCCGCTGTAGCGATAATGCCATACTCCCTTCCTTCCGTACTTCGCGTCGTGAGCACGTTGTTGTTCTGAAAATGCTATCGGTCAGAACTCCTGAAAAGTTGAATACTTAGGTATATTTTTCCAAATCTACAGTCTTCATCCCATGGGACTACAGTCTTTCATAACCAGACTAGGCGAGAGCGCAGGACTTGGAGAACTCCTCCCCTGCGCCAATCTCTTGAGGGCTGTGTTCTGGTATTCCATGCAAGACCGCCAAGCCGCGACCAGAAGGCCGAACGAGTCGATGCCTGCATTCCATTGCAAACTGGAATCCAGGGGAGAGGAAGGAATCCGACCGTTGGTTTTTTTCAGGATGGTCTGGAGCGGACGGCTAGGTCCGCTACAAAAGACACGTTACCGTACGCAGGAACGAGTGGCGCTTTGCCGTGTCGGACCAATGCCCACGCTACGCCGTTGCGCCGGATCACTCTGGATTTTCAACCACCACGACGAGGCTGCCGTACGCGTGCTATGCGACCAAGCGTGACTCGCTGCCCCGCGCCAACATCACTAGGCCCCCGACGTCAAGGATCAAGGCAACCCGTCCATCACCAAGAATAGTCGCTCCAGCGATTCCCTCAATCTTGCGAAAATTGGCCTCCAAACTCTTAATCACCACCTGTTGTTGGTCGAGAAGCTCGTCCACCAACAATGCCACCATGCGGCCATCATGCTCGACAATGACCGCCAGTCCTTGGCTTGGATCGGTCGTCTGGGTTGGAATGTCGAAGAGTCGGTGCAACCGCAACAACGGAACCACCTCGCCGCGCACGATGAGGACTTCGCCCTGTCCGAGCACGGTTTTGACTTGCTCTGGGCGTGGTTGGATACTTTCCAGGATATTGATTAAAGGCAGCAGATACGTGTGCTCCCCAACTCTCAGTGACAGTCCATCAAGAATGGCGAGGGTCAGCGGCAGTTTGAGCAGAAACCGGGTGCCGCGCCCAGGCAGGCTCGCCACGCTGACGGAGCCGTTAATCGCGTCCACATTTCTCTTGACCACATCCAACCCCACGCCCCGACCGGACACGTCGGTCACGGTGGTGGTCGTGGAAAAGCCGGGCTGAAAGATCAAGGCATGAATCTGCTCTGTACTAAGCGCGTCCGTGGCGGCGATGAGTCCGAGGGCAATGCCCTTTTCACGAATCCGTTCGGTCGGCAGTCCCCGCCCATCGTCACTCACCTCGACAATGACCTTCCCGCCCTGATGCGCCGCTTGGACACGGATCACTCCCTGTTCCTCTTTTCCGGCGTTGCGCCGCTCATCCGGCGTTTCCAAGCCGTGATCAAGCGCGTTGCGAATCAGATGGGTCAAGGGGTCCACCAACCGTTCCAACATGCCCTTATCCAATTCCGTCTCTTCCCCGCCCAGGTGCAGGGTCACTTCCTTCTTGAGGGAGGCGGACAAATCACGCACTAACCGTGGGAAACGGCTAAACATGTTGCCGATGGGCAGCATGCGCACGGCCAGCACGTGTTCTTGCAGTTCTCGCGTATGCCGTTCGAGGACCGCCACCGTCGCTTGCAGTTGTTCCATGGTCTCGGCGGAAATGTGCCGGACCGATTGTGTCAGTTTGGATTGGGTAATGACCAGCTCTCCGACGAGATTAATTAATTTGTCGATTTTTTCCGTCGATACCCGCAGAGAGGAAATCTCTTGGCTCTCCGCTCTGGATTGCAACCCCACTCCGGCGGACGAGGGGGATACGGGTGACACCTGGGGATCCGCTAGCCGAGGGCCGCGATCCACGCCATCAGCCACCGGAGCCTCCACTTCGAGCACCTCCACGCGGTCGAGCGCGGTAATCGTGACCTCACTACTATCCAGCACAAAGGCAAAGACCTCGTTGATTTCGTCCGGGGTTTTCTCGGTGCGTAGCTGGACGGTCCACGTGAGATAACAACGTTCCGGGTCCATCTGCTCCAGCGCCGGCAGCCGCGAGAGATCGGCTTGCACCGTCACCACTTCCCCGAGAGCGCCAAGGTTGCGAAGCAACAAGAGCGGGTCTATGCCCTGGCGAAACAGATCAGCGCCAGGCAGAAATCTCACCTGATACCGTACCACTGAAGAGGACGTCCGAGACGCAAGCCGAGGACGAGGACCCGTCCCCGGAGCATGCGCATCGCGCAACTGCTCGAGTTCGAGCAAGACCTGCTCCGTCGTGATCGACACAGGCAGGTCGGCTTTCGCGGCGGCAAGTAAGGCTTTCAACGCATCGGTGGCCCGTAACAGGAGATCAATCAGTTCGGGGGTCACGACCACGGTTCCGGCCCGCATGCGATCAAGCAGGCTTTCTAGCAAGTGCGTGAAACGGCCCAGGTCGCCAAACCCCAGCATCCCGCTCCCACCCTTGATGGAATGGGCTCCGCGAAAGATACGATGCAGGAGTTCGGGATCATCCGCGTGACCTTCGAGCCGCAACAACGCGCCTTCCATCGTTTCGATGTGTTCAGCCGCCTCCTCGAAAAATAAGTCGCGAAATTGATTATACTCGTCCGCCATTGTTTCCCCTTCTCGCGGGCTCTCGGCCAGTGCCCATGCGTCAACACCTCATCCGTGGGTGCCCCGTCAGTATCCCCCGTTGCTAAGGACGGATGCGCCTTACGAGGGCAGCACCTGAGCAATCGTCGACAGGAGCTGTTGGGGGTCAAACGGTTTCACCAACCATCCCGTGGCGCCCGCCGCTTTGCCTTCCTGCTTTTTTTCCTCTTGTGATTCGGTGGTCAGCATGAGAATGGGAGTAAACTTCAGGCGCGGATTAACCCGTGCCTCTTTAATGAACGTCATGCCGTCCATCACTGGCATGTTGAGGTCCGTAATGATCAGCGCGACCCGTTCATTCCCTAACTTCGCCAACGCTTCCTGACCATCGCCGCTCTGTAGAATGGTGTAGCCCGCGCGTTTCAAGGTGAACGCGATCATCTCGCGCATCGAAGGGGAATCATCAATCACTAAAATTGTCTTGCCCATAAAAATGCTCTCGTACTGCTAAAAAAGTTCAACTTTGCCAGGACCGTTATGACCGTTTGCCGCCTGCGTCGAGGTGAGAGGTCCCGGTCGTGCTCCGCTCGCGGTCTCGGGATACCGAAGGTCTGGACAAACCTCGTGAATCCGCTCGACCCAGGCCGGGCTCAGCACAGCGCCGACGTCCTGGCGGTGTTCCGGCGAGGCCGCCGCCCATCGACTCGCGACACTTTCGATTTCATCCATCAGCTTCGCGAGATTTTCCAACCGCTGGCTGGCGGTATCTTGAAACTGCAAGGCCAGAACGATGCGGTTAATCTCCAGCACGACTGCTTCGGACGCGGTCGTGCTGGCCTCGCCGTCCGCTCGTGAGGCAGTGGCTTGTCCTGCGCGCGGATCGCGAGACGCTTCGATCTTCTCCGCGATATGGAGGAATTGGGAACTCACCTGAGTGGCCATCCGCTCCCCGTCTTGGGCGATAACCCGGAGTTGGTTGGCGAAAGTCGGCAGCGTTGATAGCAGGGCCCGCAGCACGGTTCGCCATTGCAGTTCTTGCAGCCCCGCTTCGACTCGTTCAGCGGAAAGTTCCTCTCTCTTCCATCCACAGGTCGCGGTCTCTCCCATATTGTTCGCTCTGTTCACGATGCGCCTGCCTCTCCCTCACTCAGGACCATGTTCGCCAGACCACCATGCGCTATCCATTTTTTGATTGGTGGGGGAACATCCGTCACGGTCAGACGTTTTCCTTGTATATGTAATTCGGTCTGCAGGACCAAGAGAATCTGCACCGCCGAGGCATCAAGCCCCTCGGTCCGTGTACAGGAGATGGTCACATCCTTCCCGAGCGCCACGAGCTGTTTCGCCGTGGCATACAGGTCCGCCGCGACAAAGACGTCAATAGTCCCCTGTAACTCCAGCAAGACGGTGTCGGCATGCTCACTCCACTGCAAGGCAGGAGAGCCTTGTTCCATATCGTTCTCCTCCATGAACAGGTGTATGCGCCTCACTCAAGGTACGGGACTGGTTAGGAACCGCCCACACGCCCGTTTCGGCACCAACACCGCAATACACTCTCAGATGGAGTATCGACGAGGGAAGGACATTCTTTATTTCGCCCATCGCGAGGCAAGACCAAAGTCCTGATCTTGGCTCTCCGTTCGTCAAACTTATAATCAACATCAGCACTTATCACCGCGCGCTCCCCTTACGAGCGCTGGGGTTTTCCGATATAAGAGCCCGACCCGCTTGGAGGAAACAGGTGAGGACTCAGCATGCTGCACTGGCTTCCGGAAGACGTCTCGCCCTACGGCGCTGGGATCGATGGGCTCTTCCGCCTGATTTATTACATCACCGCGACCGCGTTCCTCGTCGTCACGATCCTGATGCTGGTGTTCTTGGTGCTCTATCGCTATCGCGAGGGACGCCGCGCCACCTACACGCATGGGAATACGACCTTGGAAATTGTCTGGACCATCATCCCCGCGGTGGTGTTCATGTGGCTCGGCTTCGCCAGTAAATCCAAGTGGGAAATGCTGAAGGTCTCGATCCCCGCCACCGATACGGTGATCCGGGTCACGGCGAAACAGTTTAATTGGGAGATTCTCTACCCCGGACCGGACGGTCAATTCGACACCGCCGACGATAAACAAGTGGATAACGAAATTCACGTGCCCGTGAGCACGCCAGTCCGTGTCATGCTGCGATCAAAAGACGTGATTCATAGTTTTTTCTTGCCCAATCTCCGTTTCAAGCAAGACGCCGTGCCGGGGCGCGAGATTCAAGGCTGGTTTCAAGGCAATAAACCGGGGCGCTATGAAATCCCCTGCGCGGAACTCTGCGGCTTTGGCCATTCCGGCATGAAAGGCTGGCTCCACGTCCAGTCCGCCGAGGAGTATCAACAGTGGTTCAAGGAACAGTGGCCGCCCACCAGCGCGATCGCGCACGCCGACACTCCGGTAAGGACGACATCAGATGAGTAACGCGGAAGCCGTGGCCACTCACGCCGAGCATGAAGCCGCGCACGAAGAGGCCGGATTCGTGCGTACCTATCTCTTCTCGCTCGACCATAAAATGATCGGGAAGCAATTCCTGTTTCTGAGTTTGTTCATGCTGGTCATCGGTGGTTCGCTGGCGATGCTGATCCGTTGGGAGTTGGCGTGGCCAGAGACGCCGTTGCCGGTGATTGGCGTCTCCTCCGAATTTCTGGAAAGCGGCGAACCGTCCACCTTCATGGACCGCACCTGGCAAACGTGGCTGGCGCAAGACGACACCGAGCAAAACTGGCTCACGCAAACACTGCCAAATGGTGTCGTCACCCCACCCTTCTATAACTCGCTGTTCACCATCCACGCGACGTTGATGATCTTCTTCGTGGTCGTGCCCTTCCTGGTCGGCGGGTTTGGTAATTTTCTGATTCCGTTGATGATTGGCACCCGAGATATGGCGTTCCCGGTGCTCAACATGCTGTCGTTTTGGGTCTCGGTGCCGGCGGCGGTGTTGATCCTCTCCAGCTTTTTTGTCGCCGGTGGGGCCGCCGCTGGTGGGTGGACCATGTACGCGACCTTATCGGCCAAGGCGCAATACACCGGCGTCGATATGGGCGTGAACCTGTGGGTCATTAGCCTGATGCTACTGGGAGTCTCCTCCCTCATGGGGTCGATCAACTACATCACCACCATCGTCAACATGCGCGCGCACGGCATGACGTGGTTCCGCATGCCGCTGATTATCTGGTCCTTCTTCATCACCGCCATCCTGTTGTTGCTCGCCCTCCCGGTCCTGACCGCCGCGCTCGCCATGTTGCTGTTTGATCGCACCATGGGCACCAGCTTCTTTTTGCCAGAGGGCGGCGGCGACCCGCTCCTGTGGCAGCACCTCTTTTGGTTCTTTGGCCACCCGGAAGTGTACATTCTGGTGCTCCCGGCGATGGGGCTGGCGTCGGAGATTCTTTCGACCTTCTCCCGCAAGCCGATCTTCGGCTATCACGCGATGGTGTTCTCCATGCTCGCCTTGGCGCTGCTCTCCTGGCTGGTGTGGGGCCATCACATGTTCCAGAGCGGCATGAACCCGATGTTGGGCACGGCGTTCATGATTTCGACGATGGTGATCGCCGTGCCGTCCGCCATCAAGACCTTCAACTGGCTCGGCACGCTGTGGGGCGGGAACATTCAGTTCACGAGCCCGATGCTCTTCGCGTTGGGGTTTGTCTCCAATTTCGTCATCGGTGGACTGAGCGGCATTTACATGGCTTCGACCCCGGTGGATATTTACATTCACGACACCTACTTCATCGTCGCGCATTTTCACTACGTGGTCGCGGGCATCATCTTCGCCATGTTCGCCGCGCTCTACTATTGGTTTCCCAAGATGTTTGGCCGCATGCTGCATGAACCGCTGGGCAAGATTCATTTCGCCCTCACCTACCTCTTTTTCAACTGCGCCTTCTTCCCCATGCACTTTCTCGGCGTCGCTGGCCACATGCGCCGTATCGCCAACCCCATGCAATATGAATTTCTCCACGGCATGCAGTGGTGGAACCAGTTCATCACCTATAGCGCCTTCCTGCTCTTCCTCTCGCAGATTCCCTTCGTGGTGAATTTCTTGTGGAGTCTGCGGTCGGGCCGCGTCGCCGACCGCAATCCGTGGAAGGCGAACACGCTGGAATGGAGCGCGCCCTCCCCTCCTGGGCACGGCAATTTCGCCACCCTGCCCATCGTCTATCGTGGGCCATACGAATATAGCTCACCGCAAGTGACGGAAGACTGGCTGCCCCAAGACCGCCACTTGGGCTCGACCGCCCCGACTCATTCGTAGGAATCCAAAGTATGACCTCGCCGACATCGACACCCCCTATTTCACCGTGGCCCCATCGTTTCGCGCTGCTGACGGCGGTGACGACATTTCCGTTATTGTTTGTCGGTGGCTTAGTGACGAGTACGGGATCAGGGTTAGCGGTACCGGATTGGCCAACGACCTTTGGCTACAACATGTTTCTCTATCCGTGGTCGCAAATGGTGGGCGGGATTTTCTACGAGCACAGTCACCGGCTCCTGGGCTCGCTGGTGGGCTTCTTGACCGTGTTGCTCGCCGCGTCGCTCTGGTACAGCGAACCACGCGCCTGGGTGCGCAAGCTCGGCGTGGTCGCGCTGGTGGCGGTGATTATCCAAGGCGTGCTTGGGGGCCTGCGGGTGGTGTTGTCGCAACTCCCGTTAGCGGTCATTCATGCCTGTTTCGCGCAGGCGTTCTTCGCGTTCGTGGTCTGCCTCGTGGTCTTCACGTCGCAGGAATGGCGGACCCCGATCACCAAGAAAGTCGCCGACGACGCCGGTCGGCTGCAACGGCTTGGCGTGCTCACCGCAGGCTTGATGTATCTCCAGTTAATGTTCGGCGCGATCCTGCGACACACTGGGTCGTGGGAGACCCTCCATTTCATCGGCGCGGTGGTGGTGCTCATTCATATTGGGTTGTTGACCGCCCGCACCTTGCGACATCACGCCGACATTCCCAGGCTGGTGCGCTCGACCTTGATCTTGTGTGGCCTGCTCATACCGCAGATTTTTCTGGGGCTTGGGGCGTACATCGGCAAATTCACGAGCGCCAGCGTCACGCTACAATCCCTTTCCGTGCTGCTCGCCACGAGTCACGTCGTGGTGGGGGCCTTGATGTTTGTGACCGGCGTGCTGTTTTCTCTGCGTGCCTATCGCGTGCTTGACCAATCAACTCTTCACACTCACCCACAAACCCTTTCACCACAGGCTTCATCACTATGACTCCACCGCTACAGACTGATACAGTGCTCGCCATGCCTCTCGTTTATACACGCCGCACGGCGACGGATTTCTTTATCTTGACCAAGCCCCGTGTCGTCTTGATGGTGCTCATCACCACCGCCATTGGCTTTTATCTCGGCGTCCAAGACGCGCCCCATTATCTGGTGCTGCTGCATACGCTGCTTGGCACCGCGCTCGCTGGTGGCGGCACCCTGGCGCTCAATGAATACATGGAGCGCGAAGCCGACGGCAGAATGCAACGGACGCGGCTACGGCCACTGCCGGATGGCCGGTTACAGGCACGCGACGCGCTCATCTTCGGCGTGGCGCTCACGCTCGGTGGCTTGGGGTATTTGTGGTGGATGGTATCGGGGTTAAGCGCGCTGATCACCGCGAGCATCACCGTCAGCTATTTATTCGTGTATACGCCGCTCAAGCAGCACACGTCGCTTTGTAGTCTCGTGGGCGCGGTGCCTGGGGCGTTGCCACCAGTCATTGGTTGGGCCGCGGCGCGCAACAGCGTGGATCTCGAAGCGTGGATTCTGTTCGCCATCATGTTTCTGTGGCAGATGCCGCATTCGCTGGCCATTGGCTGGCTCTATCGTGAGGACTACGCGAAAGCGGGGTTTCGCCTCTTGCCGGTGATTGACCCTGACGGACGGGTCACTGGTCAACAGATTGTCCTCAACTGCGCGGCCCTTCTGGCCGTCGGGCTGCTACCGACACTGGTTGGGTTTGCTGGTGCAACTTATTTCTTCGCCGCGTTGCTGCTCGGCAGTGTGTTCCTGTGGTACGGGATGCGGCTCGCCACGCTACGGTCCCTGGCCTCGGCTCGCCACTTACTGTTCGCGTCCCTCGTCTATTTACCGGTGCTGCTCGCGGTCCTGGCGTTTGACAAGATCACCTTTCCGTACATTGATCTGGATCATTTGTCCGCCCATGTCGCGTCGGCACACGAGCAGCATGGCGGCCCTCACGATCATCACGCTGGCCATGCGATGCCGCCCAAATAGCGAGACGAGAGGATGCCCTCCCCGCTCAGAACCAACCGTGGACTCGCTTTCAGCCTCGCGGCCTTCATCGCCGTGTACATGGTGCTGACGGTCTGTTTCATTCTGCTCAGCTAACGAGGTGGACTCCGAAAAGTTCCCTCTCCCGGCTGGGAGAGGGCTAGGGTGAGGGGGATCAAATGACCTTCCATTATTTTTCCCACGCAAGTGAACGAGCACTCCGATGACTCCCCCTTCCACCGCCAGAGTCCTTCCCTTTCCTCGCAAACCATCCGCAGCTCTCTTGCGTGGGCACCATCACGAACCGCCCGCGCCCGCTTCTTCTTCCGTGCAGGCGATTCAGCTCGGCGTGCTCCTGTTCATCGGCTCGGAAATCATGCTCTTCGCCGGACTGTTAGCCGTGTACACCGCGCTCCGCTTCGGCCACGTCACCTGGCCCTCGGCGCAACTCTATCTCCCGGTGAAGGTCACCTGGGTCAACACCTTCTTTCTCCTCTCCAGTTGCTACACTATGTTTCAAGCCGTTGCCGCTGGCCGCAAGGATCAGCAACAGCGGTTAATCACTTTGCTGACCGTCACCGCCGCGCTGGGCACGCTTTTTTTGGGTATCCAAGGGTATGAGTGGGTGCAGTTGATCCGCGATGGCTTGACCATCACCGCTGGCGTCTACGGTGCGACTTTTTACCTGCTCATTGGCTGCCACGCGCTTCATGTGTTCGGTGCGGTGATCTGGTTATTGGTCGTGGGCCAGCTCGCGCGCCAAGGACGGTTTCCCTCTTCTCGGTTTGTGGGTGTCGAGGTGTGTGCCTGGTATTGGTATTTCGTTGGTGGTCTGTGGGTATTGTTGTTCGCGCTCGTGTATCTGAATTGAGAGTGCCATGTTGTCTTATCGCCCAATCTTTTGCGGATGTTTTTTCGTGATCGCGCTGAGCATCGTCCTGTGGTCGGAATTGGCGTACGCCTGCGCCATGTGCCAAACGGTGCTGCCGCGTGGAGAGGATTCGTTAGGACAAGGATTGTTATGGAGCGGGCTGATTTTGCTGACCGCGCCGTTTGTCGTCACGGGTATGATCGGCGGGTGGGTTTATTATCAGTTCTCACGCGGAGACGCGGAGACGCGGAGAATCCAGCCAGGAGATGTGTCGTGAATGAAATCATTGCTTCGTCCTCCGCCGAAACTTCACTATCGCCAACACTCGCGGAGATGAAACGCGGAACTTGGGGAATGTGGTCATTCCTCGCAAGCGATGCCATGACCTTCGCGGCCTTGATGACCAGTGCTGGCCTGTTGCGCGCGCAAAGCCAGGACTGGCCAGCAGCAGCGACGGTGTTCAACCTGTGGACCGCGCTCGTGATGACCGCCCTCTTGCTCGTCAGCAGTGGATTGCTGGTCACCGCCTTGTCCGCGATCAAGCGAAACGATCACACCTGCTTCAGAAACTTTCTCCTCGCCACGATCCTCTGCGGAGCGGCGTTTGTCGTGCTACAGGGATTGGAATGGCGAGAGTTGCTCGCGCAAGGCATGACACTGACCGAAAACCCCTGGGGCGCTGGGCTCTTCGGCGCGACGTTTTACGTACTCACGGGATTTCACGGCGTACATGTACTGGGCGGGGTCGTCTACCTGACGGGGATTTTCGTGAAAGGTCGGCAAGGCGGCTATCACGCCAACAACTACGCGGCGGTGGAGATCGCGGGGTTATACTGGCATTTCGTCGATGTAGTGTGGGTATTCGTGTTCTTCTTTGTCTATGTGATCTAAACCGCGGCTCTCCCCTGAGGAGGCCCCAGCCTAAGCGTCCCGTTAGTGAAACCCACTCAGAAGTTCGTGTGCATCGCGAAGAAAAGCGTGATCGCGTAGGCGGGAATCAAAGCGGTCACGAATGCGCCGGGAAAAAAGAAATAGGTCAACATCTCTTCCGATCGTTTCACCACCATCTTCTGGGCATTGGCGGCAAAATAAAAACTGGCGGCGATCAGATAAATCGACATGTACCACGGGATTCCAAGTTCAAGGCGCGTCGGTTCGAGCAAATCAAATACGATGACGAGGACACCGATCCCCATGAAAATTCGGAGCTGCCATATCGTGCGGGTTTCCCGATCCATAATGAGCCTCCTCCTCACCTCTGCACTGAATTCTTAGCATTCTAAAATATCAAGATACGACTCCGCAAATTTTCTTACTGCAAAAAATGCCGCTTGGCCGTTTTGGTCGCTCCCCAAAAGGCCACGCTCGCGAACACCACCGTAATCAGCAACGAAGGGAAAAGCTGAGGAAGTTGGCTCACCGCCGCGGCATCACCCACATAAAGGCAGCGTCGCAGGGCCGCCATGCCGTAGGTCAACGGATTCAGGTTCATAATCCAGGAAAACCACCCAGGCAATCCAGCGACGGGAAAAAACGCGCCAGAGAGAAACCAAATCGGCATCAGAATCATATTCATAATGGCATGAAACCCTTGGACCGAATCCATGCGCCACGCGATAATAAGGCCAAGACTGCTCAATGCGAGCCCCACCAGCACCATCACGACCAACGCCGCGCAAACGCCTCCCCAGCTCAAGGAAATCCCCGCGACCGGCGCCAACAGTAACAACAGTCCCCCTTGCAAGAGCGCCAAGGTGGTACTCCCCAACGCTTGGCCAAGGACAATACTAATACGTGAGACTGGAGCAACAAGCACGCCTTGCAGAAACCCGAGCTTACGATCCTCGATCACCGCGATGGTGGCGAAAATCGCGGTAAACAGCAGGGTCAACATGATGATCCCTGGGTAGAGATACTCTAGATAGCCACTGCCGTCGGGGGCTCCAGGCGGTCGGAACGAGGCACTAAACCCACCGCCTAACAACAACCAAAACACCAAGGGCTGAACAAACGCGCCAATCAAGCGACTCCGTTGTCGCACGAAGCGGACAATTTCTCGTTGCCACAGGGCAAACACCACACTTCCCATCCCCGTCGTACTGGTCATGCTGACAACTCGCTCTCCGTTGTTTCACTCCAAAACTGGTGCCCAGTCTGATGAACAAACACGTCCTCTAAGGTTGGTTTTCCAAAGGTCACCGATTGAATGTCCGCAGGGAAGGCATCGACCAGCTCCCGCACGAATTCATGTCCGCGTGGTCGCTCAATACGGAGCAGGCCGTCGACCATCGTGGGCACGCAGGAAAAGCGGCGGATGAACTTGTCGCGGAACTCGACGACATTCTGGGCACGAATCGCCACGACATCACCGCCAACCTGGGCCTTGAGTGCCTCCGGAGTATCCAATGCCACCAGTTTCCCCTGGTGAAGAATACCGACACGGTCACAGCGTTCGGCTTCTTCCATGATGTGGGTAGTGAGAACAATCGTCACATTGGCTTGCTCACGCAGACGGTGGAGGTAGTCGTTGAACTCGCGTCGCGCCCCTGGATCAAGCCCCGTACTCGGTTCGTCGAGCAAAAGGAGTTCTGGTCGATGTAAAAGCGCCTTGGCCAGCTCGACCCGGCGTTGTAGTCCACCGGAAAGGGTGCTCACCATATCTCGCCCCCGATCAGATATGCCCATCCGTGCCAGCAATGCCTCCATGCGCTCTCGGAGCACGGCCTTGGACAATCCGTACAAATACCCATGACACGTCAGGTTTTCGGTCACGGTTAGCTTCGGATCAAGACTCGGAGATTGAAAAACGACACCGATGCGATTGCGCACGGCTTCAGGATGATGTCGCAAATCCTCCCCAAATATCTGAATATCTCCACTCGTTGGCGGAATCAGCGTGGACAGAATCTTAAACAGCGTTGATTTTCCCCCACCATTCGGGCCGAGTAGCGCGAAAATTTCTCCGGCGGGGACGGTAAAGGTCACGTCATCAAGTGCGGCACGAGCACCATAGAGTCGGCACACCTTGGTCACAGATACAGCGGGGACCGCATTCACGTGGTTGGATTCCTCCTGCAAAAAACATCACACACTCCAATCCCAAGAACGGAAAGGTAGAACTGGTGGCGGGCATCTTGCCACAGGATCAGCCCCTGCGGTAGTGGTGCCATTGGTATTGGTGGAATGAAAAGAGGATGGCGGTTGACGGGTGACCGGAAATTCTGCTGATATGCCCCCACTTCGACCGCCGCACATGCCCTCGTGGTGAAATGGATATCACACAGGCCTCCGAAGCCTGGGGTCTGGGTTCAATTCCCGGCGAGGGCACTTTTCTTATCAGCAATCAGCAGCGATCCCTTCCCTGTTTTTGTCTTCTCTCCCCTCAAATTAATCCACTCCAGCACAAAGAAAACGGCCAGAGGGGCGGGACCCTCTGGCCGCGGGCAAGGAAGGGAGGAGACAAGGAGAGGAGACAGGGGGCATAGCAGGGAGAAGGAACACTGTCTGTCTCTCCTATCATAGGGTCAGACGAGCCCCTCATCGAAAAATTCACTCAGACCATTCAAGATTTTTTTCCGCGATTATTTTTTTTCGCCCCGTTATCCATCCCGCCTTACCAAATGTCGGAGACCCTCGGAAAATGCCTCGCAGTATGCGGCCTCGACTGGATACACCGTCTGCCGCAACTCCGCATGAAGTCGCGGGAGGTTGAAAAAAGGTACCGAAGGATAGAGGTGATGTTCCAGGTGATAGTTCACCCCCTTCGGCGCGAAGAAAAAACCGACGACTGGATGCAGAAAATAGGTGCGCGTCTGCCGATAGGGATTCCGCGGGTCCGGGACATTGCCATGCTCGATTGCTCCGCGAATGCGGAAGAAGACTTGTGTCACCGTGCAATAGGGAACCAGCCAATAGAGTCCAAGGAGCAGGACGAACCGGCCTCCTCCAAGGAGAAGCCCACCGGCCAATACGACCAGCCAAAACACCGCGAAAGCACGCATATCGGCAACCTGCTGATACCGCTCCGCACGGGCCTCGCCAAGAAAGCGACGATTGAAGGTTGGCGTCACGAGCGGCAGATCAATGAAGTATTTCAACGTGGTCAGCACGTTGAGGCCACACACATCCCGCAGCAACATCCGGAAAAATTGCCGACCACCAAGAGGATAGCGCGCATAGATCGCCCGGTCGGGATCTTCCGCGGTCTGGGTATACTGATGATGATAGAGGTGAATAAATCGCCACTTCGCCAGAGAGATAAAGACCGGAAAGCCAGCCACGTACCGCGCCAACCCATCGTTGAGCCAGACGCTACGAGATAATCGTTTGTGAATCCCTTCATGCGTCAGCACCATGAGGGCATGTTGGCGACTGGCGATCACGGCCATGGCAAGACCATAAACAATCACTCCAGTACCCCCGCTAGCAATTGGGCACAGGACAATGCTCCAGTACAGCATGAGAGCGATCACCCCCCACGTCTCACACAGATGATAGACAGCGACCGCGGTATTGGGTTTCGACAGGGTTTTGATGATCCGCCGCAACGCCGGCGGCTCAGGCAAAGGTTGTGAGGTATCACCGGACATGGAGGTGATCTACACCAAGCGCTGCTTCCCTGGCAATCCCTGTGAACCCTTGGTAAAAGGACGGACACTATACTGTCCGTCGGCTCGCAGAAAAGGAGGAACTCATGTCATACGCTCACATCAACGGCATTCGTCTGCATTACGAAACGGAAGGTCATGGCCCTCCCCTCCTCTTTGTTGCTGGTCTGGGACAGCCCGCCGTCGCTTGGGATCCCGCGTTGGTCCAACAGATGGCCACGCAGTACCAGGTCATCACCTATGACAATCGCGGGACTGGCCTGTCAGACAAACCGGATGAACCCTACACCATCGCCCTCTTCGCCAGCGACGCGGTCGGACTGCTCGATACCCTCAACATCCCACGAGCGCACGTATTTGGGGTATCAATGGGCGGCATGATCGCGCAAGAATTGGGGATCAATGCCGCGTCACGAGTCGCCAGTCTGACCCTCGGCTGCACTACCCCTGGAGGCCGCAACGCGGTCCAGGCTCCGCCGGAGTCCCTCAAAATGTTGGAAGGCCGCGCCGGGATGACCCCGGAAGCAGCCGCACGCGATGGATGGAAGCTGTCCTTCTCCGACGACTTTATCCGTACCCATCAAGCTGAACTCGAAGGCCACATGCGCAGGGGGCTCACGCAGGTCACCCCACGCTTCGCCTACGAGCGGCATTTCCAAGCCACGTTGACATTGCGTGTCTTCAAGCAGTTGAAAGAGATTACCGCTCCGACACTGGTCATTACTGGGAAAGACGACATTCTGATTCCCGCCGCCAATTCGGAAATTTTGGCGCGCGAGATTCCAGGGGCGGAATTGACCCTGTTGGACAATGCCGGACATGGTTTTTTTATCTCGGCCCGCGAACGGTTTGTTCCGGTCTTCCAAGAGTTCCTCACTCGACACCCGCTCTAAACAATCTCATCCAAGAAGGAAACACAGCATGGCACGATTAACTGGGAAAGTAGCGGTCATCACCGGCGGCGCCGGTGGCATCGGCATCGAGGCGGGACGGATCTTTGCCGCCGAAGGCGCGAAGGTATTACTCGTTGATCTCGCCGACGGCCCACTCCAACAAGCCGTCCAGACCATCGGCAGCGAAGCCGTCAGCTACGTCACCGCTGATGTCACGCAACCAGAACAGACGCAACACTACGTGCGGACCGCCGTCGAGCGCTACGGAGGAATCGATATTTATCTGGCCAATGCGGGCATTGAGGGCGTCGTCCAACCGATTACCGACTATCCGCTCGACATGTTTGACCGTGTCCTCGCGGTCAACGTGCGCGGCGTGTGGCTGGGCCTCAAATATGTGATTCCCGAGATGCGCAAGCGTGACGGTGGCAGTATTGTCATCACGTCGTCCGTCGCGGGCATCAAAGGGACGGCTGGCGTTTCGGCCTATACGACCAGCAAGCATGCGGTGATTGGCATGATGCGCACGGCGGCTTTGGAGTGCGCGCCCTCCAACATTCGCGTCAACTGCGTGAATCCCGCGCCAATCGACACACGAATGATGCGCTCCCTTGAAGAAGGATTCGCTCCCGGCGCAGCGGAATACGCCAAGCAACACATTGCTGACCGGGTGCCCCTCAAACGCTATGGTTCACCGCAAGAAGTCGCCCAGGTGATGATGTTCCTGGTGAGCGATGACAGTCGTTACTGCACGGGTGGCGTCTACATGGTGGACGGTGGCATGTCCGCACTGTAAGCGATACGCCGTCAGCCTTCGGAAAGAAACGTACTTATGAACTTGTCTCGGTATATCCGCCTCTGTTTTTCGCCCGTGTTCATCCTTATGTGCACAGCGTGTGATCCCTGCGAGAACCAGGTGTTGCAAGAAGAACTCTCCCCCACCAAAACGCAGAAAGCCGTCGTTTTCCAGCGTCAGTGCGGCGCTTTGGGAGGAACGAGTACGCAAGTCTCGGTCCTCCCCACCGACGCAAAACCATTCGCCGGAGGCAACGTCTTCGGCGCGGACACCAATGCGGACCCGTCCCTGGAAACATCCAGTGGCGGTCCCACCAGTGGCGGTCCTGCGGTCACGGTCAAATGGCTCGGTGAGCAAGAACTCCAGATCACGCACGACGCGCGAGTGCGGGTCTTTCAATCAGAGGAGGCATTGGGGGGTGTCACCATTACGTACGACGCCCAGGCGCAACCAGAGCCAGCGCCAGAACCCGCTGCTGAGCCCAAACCCACGGACGAATCTCCCAAGCGAAAACGAAAATAGGCTGCGGTCTTGATCCCCACAATAAAAAAGGCGCTCCAACTTCAACGTTGAAGCGCCCAGGGGAACAGCCATCAGAACCTATTATTACGGTGCCTTCGCGGACACCAGCGCGGAGGTATCTTCCAACCCCATCGCCTTCACCGACGCCTCGAAGCGCTGCGCCATCACGGCGTCGTCCGCGCCAAACTCGCGCGTCAGGCAACAGAATTCCATCTGCATGCCATTGGGGTCCTTGAAGTAGATCGACTTCGCCCAGTCGTGATCGACCACGTCAGAGACCGCCACCCCTTTGGCCAACAACTCCTGACGTTTTTCCTCCAGCCCAGCCTCGGTGCCCGCTTCAAACGCGAAGTGATAGAAGGCGCTAGGCACTCCGAGCCCACGGTTGATGCCCGCATCATACTCCACCGGCACCCCAGGAACGTTGCGCGCTTCCATGAAAGCGATGAGTTGGTCGCGACCCGTATCAAAGAAAATGTGGCGAATATGGCCACCTTCCTTCATTTTAATAATGTCGCAACGCACGGGTTTGAAACCAAGAATGTTCTCATAGAAATCCTTGGTCTTATCGAGGTCCAGGGTCGAAAGGCCGATATGCGAAAAACCTTTAGGTGACATGGCGAATCCTCCTTCTTTCTCTTTACATTTCAGACGAGGCTAATGAATGTTGTGTTGACCCTTCCTACCGTTATTTTGTTCATTCCACCAGAGTAGTGCGACTCGTTAGAACTGCACCTCGAACCCTTCCCCTTCACCTTCGTCGTTTTCTTTATCGACGAAAGTGGTGCGCGCCGAGGAGTAGGAACCCGCCGGATAAAATAAATACCCGCTCACTGTCTGTCCGGGGGCAAGCGTCATTGCGCCTTGCAAGGCTTTCCCCTCCCCCGAAGCCGGAGGGGCCATTGGCGACACCCGCCCTCCACCCGTGGCCAGCAACACCACCTGGCCAGCGTCGAATCCATACGGGCGTGAGGTGTTATTGCTGATGAGCACTTTGATCGGGAGCACTCCGCCCGCGGGTAAATCCGCCCCTAACTCAATCTTCGACTCAAAACTGTTGAGCCGAGTCATCGTCATCTTTAACCCTTTTTCCGGTCCTTGTTTGGCGACAATATCTTGCGTGCTGCGCAGGGT
>JABFSC010000218.1 GCA_013140885.1 Deltaproteobacteria bacterium
GGCTTGGGCAGCGAGCGCGAGCTGACCGATTGCCTGACCCTCAAGGACCTCCATCCCGCTTCGCTGGCTCTGATTCGCTGGCGCGCGCAGGAGATCGCTGGCGTGCTCATCAATCCGGTGCAATCGTTCCACCCCAATTCTCCGCCACCGAGTGACACCGTGCTCCTCACCAGCGCCATGCGCAAAACCGAGGAGTCCTCGACTCCCTACGCGGAGTGGTTGCGCCAGTTGCGCGACGTGTGCACCGCGTGTGACATCCCGCTGATCTTCGATGAGGTGTATACCGGCTTTCGTCTCGCTCCCGGCGGCGCGCAGGAGTATTTTGGCGTGCGCGCCGATCTCGTGGTCTATGGCAAAACGGTCGCGGGTGGCATGCCTATCGGCGTGGTGTGCGGCAAGCGGGAGCTGATGAAACGATTCGATAGCGACCACCCCATGCGCATTGCTTACGTGATTGGCACGTTCTCCGCGCATCCGCTGGTCATGGGCGCGATGAACGAGTTCTTGCGCTGGGCCACGCAAGCGGACACGGCTCACGTGTATGACACGGCCCAGCAACGGTGCGCGCGCTGGGTGCAGGCGACCAATCAACAACTCGCCGCGTCCGCGTTACCGCTGCGGGTCGTGCATTTCGGCACGGTCTGGACGGTGCTGTTCAAGGAGCCGAGTCGCTACAACTGGCTCCTGCAATACTACCTCCGCGCGGAGGGAGTCACATTGAGCTGGGTTGGCACGGGCCGGTGCCTCAGTAGTCTGGATTTCACGGAAGACGATTATCAGGAGTTACAGGACAAACTGCTCCGCGCGGCGCGCACGATGCGGAGCGATGCGTGGTGGTTGAGCGAAGAACAACAACCAGGGAGGGCGAAGATCATGCGTTCACGTCTCGTGCGGGAAATGGTGGGGAGTCTGGTGCGGGTTCCCGCGCCGCGGATGCCCGCGCCGCTGAAGAATTTTTATACGGAAATCATGCGGCGCAAGCATGATGACCATGTGGCCTCGCATAGCAACCTCATCAATCAATTTTTCCACTTGCTCAGTTCCAGCGTGTTCATTTATTGCTACGTGCTGGTTTTCTCGGACCTGACCTTGGCGATGTCGCTGGGGCTGGCGGCGCTGTTCGTGCGACAGATTGGGCACGCCATTCTGGAGCCGCCGTGCCATGACAAGGAAGAACTCCTCCTAGGGCTGAATACGCGCAAGAAGACGATGGTCGTTGGCGGGTATTTGCTGATTCCCGTCATCCATCTCGTGAGCGCCGGGTCCGTGTCGCTGGAGACGCTCGGCGCGACGATCCCCGTCGTGGCGTGGCAGTGGTTGCTGATGACGCTGGCGGTGGTCGGCGGACACGTCTCCTATCTCGCGTGGAAGCATGACTTGCGTAGCGCGATGATTTGGTTCGTGAAACTGGCCACCGATCCACTCACCGACATCGCGGCGTACTACACGAGTCCCTCGCGGCTCGTGCAGGCGTTACAGGCGCGGAAAGGAGAAGCCCTATGAGTCTCTGGGCCTTTGTGGTTGCCGCCGTCTTACTGAGCCTGGAACGGGTGTGTTACATCTGGGCGTGGCGCGCGCCGGATTCCTTTCGGGCCTTTTGCGCGCGTCCGGGAGTGATGGCGCTGGGGGATCCCGTGTCCGTCCTGCAGAAACTCTTCTTCTGCTTCAAGGGGATTCAACTCGCGGTGTTTTTCGGGTGGTGCTATCTCCACGGTTATGGCTTACTCCCATCGCTGATGAGCCGAGACTTCGTGGTCCTGGCGATAGGGACAGCGGTGATCATCGCCGGACAATTCCTCAACTTCAGCGTGTTTTATCGCTTGGGCAAGATCGGGGTCTTTTACGGCACCAAGTTTGGCTATGTAGTCCCGTGGTGTCGCGCGTTCCCTTTTTCGTTTCTTGCCCATCCCCAGTACGTCGGCGCGGTATTTTCGATCTGGGGGTTTTTCTTCACCGTGGGTTTCCCGCATGACAACTGGTATCTGCTGCCGGCGCTGCAAACGATCTATTACCTTGCGGGTGCGTACTTTGAGAGTCAGTGAACGGGGATACCGGTAAGATGATTTCCCGCAATGAATATCCCATTTCTGGGTAGCCTGGATGAAGCGGAGCGGAATCCAGGTTCCGCGCGGGACACCCCGGATTCCGCTCCGCTCCATCCGGGCTACGAGGGAGAATCTTTCTTGGAAATCGCTTAACGCCAAACTTTCACCTGGCTGTCATCATGGCGTAACGGACGGGCGCTACACTTGGTGACACTTATCCCTCCACTCAGAGGCCGCAAGCCCAGCGGCCTCTCAACCGGGGAGGTTGTTGAAGCCCGATCAGCACCCTCCCCTTCCTTCCCACTCTCCGCACGAGACTTTTTCTTTCTCCTGGGGGAATACCCGGAAAGCCGTATCGGCTCGCCTTCTTTCGGGCAGAGAATCACTTCTTGTCACGAAAATTTCATCTTCTTCACAT
Source organism: Deltaproteobacteria bacterium (assembly GCA_013140885.1). GTDB lineage: Bacteria > Desulfobacterota > Binatia > Bin18 > Bin18 > JABFSC01. The sequence goes on from JABFSC010000218.1 coordinate 2,464, forward strand.
CAGGACACAACACGGCAAGTGATAGACTACTTGCCAGCGCGTTCACGCTCGTCCCTGAACGCGACTTTGTCCGTCCGTGTGAAGGAGGTCGTTCAATGAAGTTTCTCAACCGCTATTCTCAGTCTTTCCTGCTCGCCACCCTCGTGACGAGTAGTGTTTTTCCAGGAGCAAGTCGCGCCGATGACGTGAAGGACTTTGGTCTGCAAATGGAAGAACGTCTCAAGGATCAATCCACTCGCTATTTTGGCGTACAGAAACCTCTCGAAGATTCAGCGCCACCCACTGTTGGGCCCTACCGGACCCCCACGCAGACCGCCGACGCGCAAGTCGCGTTAGCGAAGGGGCTGAAAGCCACCTACCTGACCCGGAGCGCGGGGAATAACACCGACATGATGGCCTTTTTTCCCGCCGCGCAGCCAACCCACCTCATTACCTGCGTCGAAGAGGACCGCATCACCTTATCAAATGGAGAACTCAACCCGTCCGTGCAACGCGTCAATCTGACAACCGGCGCGGTGACCACCATTCTGCGTGGTATGGATGGCTGCGATGGCATTCGCACCACCCCGTGGGGAACGATTCTCGCCACTGAAGAAACCGATGACGGCGCAGCCTACGAGATTCTCGATCCACTGACCACGACGGAACAAGACGTCACGAACCGTGCGACTGGCGCGGTGACGGACTCCACTCACATCGTCAAGCGCACGGCACTCCCCACCATGGCCTGGGAAGGCTTGCACATCTTACCCAGTGGGGTGGTGATCGCTGGCGATGAACTCCGCCCTGGAACGGGGGGAGCGGACCGCGATGGTGGAGCGCTCTTCAAGTTCGTCCCCACCACTCCTCGCACCGGAACTGCACCGATCACGAACCTGACCAATTCCCCACTGGCGGCGGGAAGTGTGTTCGCGCTGCAAGTGTCCTGCGTCAATAACACGCAACAGTTCGGCCAAGGATGTGAGATTGGCAATGGCGCGTGGGTGGCGGTGACCGCCGCCAATGCCCGGACCGATGCGCGCACCAACGGAGCCACTGGCTATTACCGCCCGGAAGATTTGCATGGAGATCCGACCTTTACAGGAACTGGCGTGCGCTTTTGCTGGACCAACACCGGCAACGAAGGCGCGGCCAATTATGCGGAGGTGGTCTGCGGTGTCGATGCCAACCCATTAGTCGCGAGCGCCACGCAGCGCACGGTCGTCGTTAACCGATTCGTGGAAGGGGACGAGGATTTCAACTCGTTTGACAATCTGGATTTTCAACCAAAAACCGGGATTCTGTATGTCATCGAAGACCATCCGAACGGAGATATCTTCGCGTGTCTGCGGGACGGACTGGACCGTGACATCAAGACGGACGGCTGCGTCAAAGTGCTCTCCGTCAAGGACTCGTCCGCCGAACCCACCGGGTTCATTTTCTCCGCGGACGGTACCACGGCGTATGTCGCCATCCAACACTCCGATGATGCCAACATGCCGCTCGTGGAGAATTACCCGACGGACGACGTGCTAAAGATCACCGGCTTCAAGCGCTCCGACGCAAAGGATAAATAATCAACCTCTTCCCGTCGCGCCGTCAGGAGCCCCGTTGCTGTGGGGCTCCTGAGAGGCGCGCGCGTGTGGGCTTCTGGATGACGACGCAAGCGCGGCACTTTCCCCCCCTCCCTTTCCGCGTCCGTCCTTCATCAAATCTTCTTTTCCCCGTGATCTTCCCGCAAGAATCGCGCGTTATACTTCACTTCATGAAGAAAACAGGCAGCCGCGAGCTTTTCCCAAACGTCGCGTCGGCGATTATCGCGTCATCATGGAGGATACGTATGGAAACAATCACTGAACAAGGTCTTGAGACTTCACGCGGGTCACTCCCGCCTTTCACGCTGCCGTATACTTTTAATCGGCATCACTGGTGGAATCGGAGTGTCCGGCAAGAAACCGTTGTGGAAATGGGGCTTGCGCTCGTCACCCTGCTCATGGTGGGAGGGATGCTCTGGGGATTTTTTCGAGCACTGAACCAATGGCAGTTAGGCGTGTAAGGAAATGTCACCGATCCCCCTCACCCTAGCCCTCTCCCAGCCGGGAGAGGGAAATCGGAACTCGGAACTCGCGAACGTAATGCCATTGTCCCTTCATGGGGAAGCAACCCACGCGTTCCTAATTGAACCCACCTTCTTCAGGCTCATGCCCGTAGATGTCGCGCACGTGGTATTCCGATTGATACGTTGCCGGTCTTCCCCCCCACCCGTACTCAATCCGCCACTCCGAGGGCGTATGAAAATAGAAGGAGTACATGTGGTCGTTGGAATGTTTCCCCGGCTTAATGGCCACGGGAATCTTCTGTTCTCGCACGATCTCGTAGGCCAGCCCCACATCATCAAGGTTATCGACCTCGACCATGACGTGGTTCAGGCGACGCTTCATCCCGCCGATGCCGAACGCCACCGTGTGATCGCGATCATTACAGTGCATGAACGTCGGCGTGACGACATGAGCGCCCATGCGGATTTTGTACTCGACTCCACCGCGCATGCCTAACTGACGGAAAAACTTATATGCCGCCGCCACGTCATCCTCGCGAATAATGCAGTGCCCCAAACCGCCGGTGCCGGTCTTGAATTTCCCGTGCATCCGCCGTCCTGGATGGAAGGGCTTGTTAAACTGCGTCTCCGGGCCGTGGAAAATTTCGATGGGATTGCCACAGGGGTCACTAAGCTTGAGCACTTCAAGCACGCGCCGCTCGTTGGCTTCCTCTTCCGAGCCAACCCGGAATTGAATGCCCGCCGCCGACAGTTGGTGCTGCATCTCCAGGAACTCCTCGCCCCCAGCGACGCGGAATCCCAAGTACATCAAGTCATCACTGTTATCCGCGTGCAGCACCAGGCGATGGTGCAAGTAGTCCATGCGCAGGTAGCAGCGATCCCGTTCGCCCTCGTCCACCACTTCCATGCCGATGATGTTGGCCGCGAACTGCTTCCATTCGTCGAGCTTCTTGACCCCGACCCCCAGGTATCCGAGTTCTGTCACTTGAACCATTGTCTGTCCTCCTTTCTGTCAGCGGGTGTTCCCGCGATTGCGGTTGCCGATGCCGTTCTTGTCCCAGCTCACTACGACGCACCGCTGGCCCTGTCAATTGCGCGGTGACCGTCGCGCGGACACTCACGTTGGTGACAGCGCCTGCACCGCCGCGCGAATATCTTCCAGACACATTTGCACCCGATCCAAGTGAGTGCGGAACGACAGCACGCAGATGCGCACGACGAAATTTCCGTTCAGGGACGTGCTACTGAGATAGACCCGCTTCCGTGCGTTAATCCGCTGGAGCAGTTCGCGATTGAGACGATTGAGCGCTTCCGTTCCCAACCCTGGGCGGGTCAACCGAAAAGCCACAATAGAGAGTTGGGGCTCGGCCACGATCTCAATCCCAGGAATCGCGCGTAGCTCCGCGGTGGCCCAGCGTGTCAGTGCCAGCTTCTCCTCCAGATTACGACGAAACGGCAACGCTCCGTGCATCTTGAACGGCAGCCACACGCGCAGGCCGCGAAATTCGCGCGACAGTTCGGGCGACATATTCGCGAAGTCCACCACGTCAGGATCATCCTCCACCGAAGGGAGATAGGCGGCGGTCACCTGATGGGCGCGCTTCAACGTCGCGCCATCTTTCACCAACAGTGAACCCGTCCCGTAAGACAAGAAGAGTCCCTTATGGGGATCAAGCGTGACAGAGTCGGCCAGTTCAATGCCGCGCATCGCCGCGCGCCCCTGCGCGGTGAAGAGGAAACAACCACCATACGCGGCATCGGCGTGAAACCAGGCCCCTTCCCGCTGGGCAATCCGGGCGAGCGCGGACAGGTCATCGACCGCGCCGGTGTTGGTGGTCCCGGCATTGCCCACAATCAGAAACGGCGTGAAGCCAGCGTTGCGGTCTTCGACCATGCGCTGTGCCAAGACATCCAGCCGCACGCGAAACTGACTATCCACGGGGATGGCGCGCACGTTGGCCGGGGGGAATCCCGCCAGTAAAGCCGCCTTTTGTATGGAGTGATGCGTTTGATCGGACACATACATCGTGCCCGCGAGAAAATTCTCCGGCAGTCGGTCGCGTCGCGCCGTCACCACCGCGGAGAAGTTCGCCAGTGACCCACCAGTGGTGAGCAGCCCTCGTGCCGAGGCCGGGTAGCCAACCACATCACAGAACCAGCGAATCACCGTGGCCTCGATCTGCGCCAACGCGGGGGCCGCGACCCACAGGCCCATATAGCGATTGACGGCATCGGTAATCAGGTCGGCGACGGCGGT
>JABFSC010000128.1 GCA_013140885.1 Deltaproteobacteria bacterium
CAACTCCCGGATGCAGCGGACCACCGGCCAGCAGTGCCCATGCGAGTGTTGCGGCTCTTCTTGCAGTTCGGGAGGCGCCGGAGTATCGTGGCTTCGCTGCCGCTGGCCGCTGATCCTAAGGCGTTGGGCGACGGCACGAAGGCGCGCTACCGCCAAGTAGAAAGGATGATCCATGGACGTTAACGCTCTGCGTACTCCCGAGGAACGCTTCAGCGTTCTTCCTGCGTTTCCCTACGAAGCTCACTACGTCGAGCGACTCGAAGGCTACGAGTCTCTGCGCCTCGCCTTCATCGATGAAGGGCCGGCGAGCGCGGAGACGGTCTTCCTCTGTCTCCATGGCGAACCTACGTGGAGCTACCTCTATCGCAAGATGATCCCGGTCTTCACGGCGGCGGGGCACCGCGCGATTGCCCCCGATCTGTTTGGCTTCGGCCGATCGGACAAGCCCGTCGACGAGGCAACCTACACCTTCACGTTCCACCGCGAGGCACTGAAGGCCTTCGTGGAACACCTCGATTTGCGCAACATCACGCTCGTCTGCCAAGACTGGGGTGGAATCCTGGGCCTGACGCTCCCGATGGACATGCCGGGGCGGTTCACGCGGCTCCTCGTGATGAACACGGCGATCCCGGTGGGCGAGCCGATTTCGGACGGGTTCGCGCAGTGGAAGTCGTACGCAGCGACGGTGCCCGAGATCCCGACGGGCGGACTCGTTGCCTTCGACGCACGTGAGGCCGTCGACCCGCTAGACGTATACGCCTACGATGCCCCGTTCCCCGACAACCGCTACAAAGCGGGAGTGCGGCGATTCCCGCAGATAGTACCCGTCGAGTTGGACATGGACGGTGCCGCGCTGGGTAAGCGGGCACGGGCCTTCTGGACGAACGACTGGCGCGGTGAGTCGTTCATGGCGATCGGGATGAGAGATTCCGTCCTGGGCGAACCCGTCATGGAGGATCTCCGCAAACATATTCGCGGCTGTGGAGAGCCCATGAGGATCGCAGACGCTGCTCACTTCGTGCAGGAGTACGGCGAGCCCATCGCCCGCCGCGCGCTTGAGCACTTCCGACTCGGATAACCGCCGCCCAACAAGTCACGCCACCGCATCGCGGCCACGTTGGGGCTCTGCTAATTCTGAAGAGACACGGTGTGGCCGCTCGCGGTGCGCGAGGCGTTAGGTCACAACTAGACAAGAGGAGGAGTTGCGATGAAATGGCGATTGGCAGAGACAGGCATTATTTGTGTGGTTGTTATGTTCATCGTTGCAAGCCAGAACGTCCAGGCTCAGATCACCAAGAATGAAGCGCAAAAGAGCCCGTGGGGTCCCACCGACGAAATCGGCACTCTCAATATGATGACCGAGGCTTCCAAGTTGGACGTGCTCAAGCAGGTCGCTAGTGGCAAGGTCTACGACCTGGGTGTGGACCTGTTTGTTGGGATGCCCAACTGCTGTGGTTCCTTTGGGGACCCACCCTTTCAGATATGGATGACACATACGCCGGCGCGAGACACTGCGAAGGAACTGCTGTCTTACTCTGGTGATGCCGTTTCTCTGTATACCCACAGCGGCACGCATCTCGACACCCTCAATCATTTCGGGCTGCATGGGAAGATCTGGAATCAGGTCAGCGCCAAGGACGCGCTCGGAGTTCGGGGCTGGACCAAGTCTGGCGTCGACCAATATCCTCCCATCGTAGCTCGGGGGGTACTTATCGATGTGGCGAAGTCTAAGAACGTGGCACACTTGCCAGCGTCCTATGCTATCACGGTAACGGACCTGCAAGAGGCACTGAAGAAACAAGGGACAACGCTTCGTCCGGGCGATGTCGTATTGACGCGGACCGGGCTCATGACGCTCTGGCCCGATCAAGCCAAGTATCGTCTTGATGATCAGGCAGGCCTGAGTCTAGAGGCCGCCCAGTGGCTGGTGGAAGGGCAAAAGGCGATGCTGCTTGGGGCGGATAACTTTGGTGTCGAGAGCTTTCCCTCCAAGAACCCAGATAACCTGGCTCCTGTCCATGCTTATCTATTTGCTGAGCGAGGGGTCTCGATCCTCGAAGTTTTGTGGTTAGAAGACCTTGCAAAAGATCAGGTGTATGAGTTTCTCTTCATTGCTTCCCCGTTGAAGATCCGAGGCGGGACGGCGTCGCCGATCCGCCCGCTGGCGATTCCCATTCAGCGCAAGTAAGACAAGGAAAGGCACTATCGAACTCATTCCGAAGAAGCGGTGGGGGCGTTGCAACCCTATGACCTAACTCTTTGTTGCACCGCGTCGCCGCCCGGTGGCGACTTTGCAAAAACCGAAGGGTCTCGTTGGGGCGGCTCGCGGTGACCACGGGCGTTAGGTGGCGGAAAACAAAATCGAACAATACTCCTGGGGTCGTCTCAATTGTTGATATTACTCCACACTCAAGGCCCTGGTATGGAGGGCCGTAGAACACACAGCGAGAAGGGAGCTGCTATGCCGAGCATCGAACGTGAGGGATTTACGATCAATTACGAAGAAACGGGTCGGGGCGACGGGCACCCGCTTGTCCTTGTCGCAGGCTTGGGCGAACAGATTGGGGCGGTCGAATATCCCGACGAGCAATGCGCGCTCTTTGCTGAACAGGGGTTTCGGATCATTCGCCTTGACAACCGCGACACTGGCTTGTCTATTCCCACTGCTCCTATTCCCAACGTTGATATCTTGGCTGCACTCAGTGCATTGCAACAAGGCCGCGACGTAGCTGCCCCGTACACGCTGTTTACGATGGCCGACGACGTTGTCGCTGTGCTTGATGCCCTAGGGATTGAGAAGGCCCATGTCATGGGCGCCTCCATGGGTGGGTATGTTGTTCGGTGGATGGCTCTTCGTCATCCGCATCGCGTTGCCTCCCTGCAGATTGTGATGAGCGGCAGTGGAGCAGTGCCAGGAGAGGACGGTCCGCAACTTACTCCCGCTGTTATTGAGAAGCTCGCTGGCCAGTGTCAGTGGCGCGATCGTAACCAAGCCGTTCCTTACCAAACCGAGATGTGGCGCTGGTATTGGGGGAATGGCTATCCATTTGAAGAAGAATGGGTCAAACAGCGGGTGACGTTTGCTTACGATCGAGCGTACAGGCCGGAGGGGATTGCGCGACAAATGTTGGCCGTCATCAAGACTCCTAGCTTGTGGGAGGCACAGGCTGGCATTCGCTGTCCCACGTTAGTGATTCACGGAGAACGAGACCTGTGCTTTCCCGGCGAACATGGGAAGGCGATTGCCACCCGTATTCCTGGGGCGCAACTCTGGCTTGACCCGCAAATGGGGCACATCTTACATCGGGAACAGTGGCAGGAGATGGCCAAACGGGCAGCAGCCCTGGCCATGTAGGCCTGAGACAATGCACTGGCGCACTTATGAACCCAGGCAGCCAAGACAGAGACAAGGGGCTTCGCCACCTAACAAACCGCGCCACCGCAGCGCGGCCCTGTGGTGTGAAGGAATGAATCTGAAGGGCTGCGGGTGGACCGCGCGCGGTGCGCGGGGGCGTTAGCCGTTTGCATTGTTGAGATGCTCACACTCAGGTACATTCACGGACGTGAAAATCTATGAGTTGGTGTGGCCAGAAGATCGGATCGAGCATATCGCCGAACACAACATCCACCCTGAGGAAGTCGAAGAGATCTGTTTCGGACGGCCTTTTGTGCAACGCGCCAAGTCGTTCGGCAAAAATCCCGTCTACTACGTTCTCGGCCAAACTGCTGGTGGTCGGTATTTGTTTTGTGTCGTGATAGAGTTTCCTGATGGGCGAGGATTTCCAGTTACTGCCCGCCCGATGACGCCGAAAGAGAAGCGACGTTTCAACCAATGGAGACGACGATGAAAAATCAAAAACTTCCTCAGATAGACTCCATAGAAGAACTGGCTCAGTTTTGGGATACGCATGACCTCACGGAGTTTGCGGAGGAATTAGAGGAGGTAAATGAGCCAGTCTTTGAACGCAAATCCGAAACAATGATTCCCCTCCATCTCCACCCCCAGGAATTAGAAGCGGTCAAGCGTGCCGCCCAAGCACGGGGAGTGGCAGAGGCAGTGTTATTACGGGAGTGGGTACTCGAAAAGCTGCACACTGCTGTGTAGGAACGGCTAACCCGCCGCGCCACCGCATCGCGGCCACGTTGGGATTCTGCTCAACCTGAAAGGACACGGTGTGGCCGCTCGCGGTGCGCGGGAGCGTTAGACTTTTTAGAAACGAGGACGGGATGCAACCAAGCAAAAGACTGCTTTGAGTGACGTTGGCGATAAGGGCCGTCTACCAACGCAAGTCAAGTCTGAATTGTGGGGGCACACATTCGATATGAAGAAATCCGCCATTTTTATACTATTGATGAGTATACTCGTCCCGGCTGTCATATTCGCCCAGAGTGCTGAGGATTTGAAGAAGGATGCCACAACACCGGGCGATGTTCTGACCTACGGCATGGGCTATAACCAGCAGCGTTTCAGCCCACTGACCCGGATCAACCGTAAGACGGTCAAACGACTCGTTCCCGCGTGGGCCTATAGCATGACCAACAACCTGGGAGAAGAAGCGCAGGCTTTGGTCAAGGACGGTGTAATCTATATCACTGATCACGATAAGACAGTCGCCGTTGACGCTCTGACGGGCAAGGAAATCTGGAAAGCGATCGTGGAATACCCACCAGAGACGACACGGGTTGTCTGTTGCGGGATCGTCAACCGGGGTGGGGCATTGTTCGACGGTAAGTTCTACCGCACGACGTTGGATGCGCAAGTGATAGCGCTCGACAGTAAAACGGGTAAGGAAGTCTGGCGCGCGAAATCTGGTGATCCCAGCGAAGGCTACTCCATGACCGTGGCGCCGTTAATTGTGGACGGGGTCGTCATCGTCGGGGTGTCGGGCGCGGAGTTCGGCGTGCGGGGCTATATTGAAGGCTACAATGCGTCGACTGGCGAGCGGCTGTGGCGGCTCTATACCGTTCCAGCCCCAGGAGAGCCTGGTGCCGAAACCTGGGCAGGTGATTCCATGAAGACGGGTGGCGGCAGCGCCTGGATCACAGGCTCTTACGATCCAGAGTTGGATCTCGTCTTCTGGGGCACTGGCAATCCAGCGCCCTGGAACCCCCTCGGTCGCAAGGGCGACAACCTCTATACCAATTCAATTCTCGCTTTCAAGCCGAAGACTGGCGCGGTGGTGTGGTCCTATCAAATGACGCCGAACGATCCTTTCGATTATGACGGAGTCAACGAGTTAATTCTTGCTGATCTCAAGTTTGATGGTGCGGTCCACAAAGTGATCTTGCAAGCCAATCGCAACGGGTTTCTCTATGTCGTCGAACGCGCCACAGGCAAGCTCCTGGCCGCGCATAAATTTGTCAAAGTGAATTGGGCCGACCATATCGACCTGAGCACTGGTCGTCCGGTGTGGAGCGCCGAAACGAAAGCCGTGCTCGATCAAGGAGCAAAGGTCAATATCTGGCCATCTGCTTTTGGTGGGAAGAATTGGGAGCCCATGGCGTTCAATCCACTGGCCTCTTTGGTTTACATCAATGCGGTGAACGTTGGCTGGGAGTATGAACCCTGGCCAATGGACCAAGTCAGCAAGCTCAAAGTTGGACAGCTTTTCTGGGGGGTGAAGTTTAAAGCGATCACCGAGGATCCCAACCGGCGCGGCGACCTCAAGGCCATCAACCCCATCACCGGGCAGACGAAGTGGGAGCTGCCGCTCAAGAGTCCGAACATGGCGGGCACGTTGGTGACTGCGGGTGGGCTGGTCTTCACTGGTCAACTCACGGGAGAGTTCATGGCGATCGACAGCGAGAGTGGCAAGCTGTTGTGGCAATTCTAGATGCCATCCGGTGTAGTCGGTCAACCTATCACCTGGGAGCGGAGCGGCAAGCAGTACGTCACGGTCACCAGTGGTATTGGTGGTGTGTACGCCCTCAAATCCGGCGATCCGAATTTGGCGAAGGTGCCAGCGGGTGGTTCTCTGTGGACATTCAAGCTTATGGGTGACTGAGATGGGTGTGGCCGAATTGTATTGAGGAATGACGCTGAAGGAGTCTGAGCAACATTATGGGAAGGGGACTTTCTGTCGTCACACTATTTGTGTCGTTCATGGTTTTTGCCGCTCGCACCTTAGCTGCCGATTCGACACAAGCTGAAGCGGGTGCCATGATTTACGACTCGTACTGTGCCTCTTGCCACGGAGTTGAACTGAACAACACGGCCCCAGGAGTCACGTTCGACCTTCGCCGTTTGCGCACTGACGAGCACCCCCGTTTCGTGAGCTCTGTGCTTAACGGCAAGAATCAGATGCCCCCGTGGCGGGGCGTGCTTGAGATGGAGCAGGTCGAGGCGCTCTGGGCCTATATCCGGGCTACCGTGGATCGCTAAGGTACGCGGAGGAATGAAGCAGTAGATTTTCCTTTTCGGGCTAATGGTCAGAGACGAAACAGACAGTCATTAGAAGAGGGAAGGGCAAAGTCACAAAAAAAGCTACAACAGACAAAATAGAATGAGGAGTCCTAGCAAGGAGCAGCTATGAAGCTGAGTCTAACCAGCCGCGCCACCGCATCGCGGCCACGTTGGGTCTGTGAAGACACCGAAGAGCCACGTGCTGGCCGCTCGCGGTGCGCGGGGGCGTTGGACGAAATCGCCTCGGAGGCGATGGAACTGGAAGTGAAGAGGCCGTGACAGGAGGCGGGAGGCTCTGGCGGCGCAGGGCCAGAGAGACAAAGCAAATGTAGCATCACCCAGTGTGAGTAAGGC
>JABFSC010000286.1 GCA_013140885.1 Deltaproteobacteria bacterium
TCTCGGAAATCTACTACACCCCGGAGGTCACGGCCGCCGTCCAGGCCCTGCGCGCCGCAGAAAACTCTCCCACGGTGACTTTTCCCCTTGCCGCTTGAGTGTGCCAATGTTGTGTGGTCTGATTTAGTCTACCCATTTTACATCGGTGAGGGCGCATAAATCATGTCGCTGAACAACGCCATTCCGCAAATCGACGACCGCCGCTATGACAACCTGCTCGCGGAGGTCCGCACACGTATCGCCCGCTACACGCCGGAATGGAAGCCCGTTTGGACCGATGTCAACGACAGCGACCCCGGCATTACGATCGTCCAAGTCTTTGCCTGGCTGACCGAGATGCTGACGTACCGCATGAGCAAGGTGCCCGAGCTGAATTATGTGAAGTTTCTGCAACTGCTCGGCATTGAGTTGAACCCGGCCGAAGCGGCGCAAGCGGAGATCACCTTTCCGGTCAAGCCCGATCATGCGGAACCGTTTGTGATCGTCCCCGCGCGGACACAGGTAACTGCCGAAGCGCCAGATGGCGGCCCGCCGCTGGTCTTTGAAACGGAGCGCGCGCTGACCTCGTTGACAGCAAGCCTCGCGTCCATCCAGGCCTTCGATGGCTATACCTTTACCGATGTCACACGCGACAACCACGAAGCGACACAGGGGTTCCAACCATTTGGTTCGTTAGCCAATGACGACAGTGCACTGCTGCTAGGCTTTGCGTATGAGGAGACTTCTCTGCTGGTCGAATTCCCCCAGGTCGAAGTCAATCTCACAGTGTGGGTCTTGCCGGATAGCGTTCCAGCGGCGTCCTTCCAGTGCGGCTTTCCAGATACTCCCTCGTATGGCCCGGCTCGGATCCGCTGGGAGTTCTGGAATGGCGCTCAATGGCAGAGCCTCAGCCTGCTCAAAGACGAAACGCGCGCGTTAACGCGCACCGGCCACGTGTATCTGAAGACGCCAGCCAAAGGCCTGCAGCGCGCCGTTATCGGCGCGGAGAAACAACCACGCTACTGGATTCGCGGCCGTGTCGAGCGCAGCCAGTATGAGCGCCCGCCGATGTTACTTGCGATCCGCACCAATACCGTCGCCGCGCGCCAAGCCGAGACGATTGGTGATGAAGTGCTCGGCGGGAGCAACGGCCGGCGCGATCAGGTCTTCCGCCTCGCCAATGCTCCAGTGCTACGCGACACGTTGCGCCTGGAAGTGGACGAAGGCAGTGGGTACGAAGTCTGGACGCGCGTGGATGATTTCTTTGGATCGTCGCCCATGGATCATCACTACGCGCTCGATCGCACGACCGGTGAGGTCCGCTTCGGTGACGGCCGTCACGGGGGCATCCCCGTGGCTAACGCGAGCAATCCGGACGCCAACGTCGTCGCCCGAGAATACCGTGTCGGCGGCGGCAAGCGCGGCAACGTGCCAGCGAAGGTGATCAAGACGCTCACCACGTCCGTTACCGGCGTAGATGACAATCTGGTCGCGAATCTCCTAGCGGCGGACAGCGGGCGTGACGAGGAAACGCTCGACGAAGCCAAGCTGCGCGCCCCACGCTCAATCAAGAGCCGCTGCCGTGCGGTCACAGCCGAAGATTTCGAATACCTGGCTATGCAGGCCGCCACCATCAAACGCGCCAAAGCGCTGCCGCTATTTCATCCCGACTTTCCAGGCGTCAAGGTGCCGGGCGTCGTCACAGTCATCGTGGTGCCGGATGGCGATGCTCCCAATCCCACACCGAGTGACGGCACGCTGCGTACGGTCTGCGCCTATCTCGACCAACGGCGACTCCTGACGACTGAACTCTATGTGATCAAACCGACCTACCAGCAAGTTGAGATTCGGGTGGAAGTCATCGTCAATGACAACGCTGACCTCGCGGAGGTGAAGGAAGGAATCGAACGCGCGCTCCTCGTGTATTTTCATCCGCTCAAAGGTGGCGATGACGGACAGGGTTGGCCGTTCGGGGGCACAATCTTTTTCTCGCGGGTTAATCAGCGCGCCTTCACTGTCATAGGGGTGCAGAGCATCACGCGCCTTGTCATTCTGCTCGATGGCGAAGAGCTGCCGGATTGCACGGACGTGCCAATCACCGAAGGCGCGCTAGTGTACTCAACACAGCATGACGTGCAGGTGCAATACAGTTTTGATGAATAAGTGAGTCGCTACATGAACGCACAAGCCTTACTCCCACCGATCCCACAGCCGCCGCACGACCCAACCTCGTGGCTTCTCAACGCGCGTGTGGGCTGGAGGCAAGCAGAACTGCTGGATAAGCAGACGCCAGTGTATCAGTCGGCGGCGCTGACGCTCATGCCTGCAAACGGGCGATCTCTGACTGAACATGGCGGCAGCTTCGGCAGCCTGACCGAGCCTGCCAATGTGGCGCTAGGGCCGGATGGTAGCATCTACCTGCTGGATAACCGGACAATGGAGCTGAAACGCTTCGATCCGTGTGAGTGCCGTTTCCAGACCGTTCCCTGCTTCGGCGGCGAAGGTCGGGGGCCGAGACAACTCCGTAATCCGCATGGCATCGGCATCTGCGCCAGCAATCTCTTTGTCTGCGATACTGACAATCACCGCGTGAGTGTGTTCGCGTTGCATGGGTTCGTGCTGCGCGGCCACTGGGCGCCGCCCGCCTCGGCCTATCGATCTCTCAATGCGCCCAATGCTCCGTTGACCAAGCCCTGGGAACCCTACGATCTCGCCTTCGATGGCCAGGGCCGCGTCTATGTGACTGACGGCGCGAACGGCTGCATTCACCGTTTCAGTCCCACAGGACATTGGGAGACGTGCTTCACCGGATTTGGGGACGTCACCTGGATCACGAGTGATTGTCATGACCGCCTGTACGTTGTGGTTACCGGTGATCCGCCAAGCGTGCATGTGGTCAATGCCGATGGCAAGCACGCGATAGTGGCTTCCTCTGTCGAAGACTTGTCTCCACTTTTTCCCTGTCTTCCTTTCGTTGTGGATGCGAAAGGTCTACTTCATCTTGGTCCACTCTGTGCCCCCACCGAAGGACAGGACTGTGAAACACCACAACCCCCAATAAAGCGTCCGTCGCCTCAAGCATCTGAACGAGGGGTCTTTGATCAATCCGGTCATGTCGTCACCGGTGTTACTCCAGCGACACTGCAGTATGTTGCGAACGGCGTGTACTACAGCACGGCGCTTGATAGCGAATTGTATCGCTGTCAGTGGCACCGCGTCATCCTGCGCGGCGAGATTCCGACCGGTGCGCGTGTCGTGGTCTCGACCTATACGGCTGAAGCTTTAGCGACGAACGCTCAGATTCAGAGCCTGCCCGAAGACGCGTGGGAAACGAAGCAGACCGCCTCTGAGATGCTGGGCGGTGAATGGGATTGCTTGGTCCGCAATGGCGGCGGGCGTTATCTGTGGCTCCGGCTGGAATTGCGAGGCAATGGCAAAGTGACGCCGCGTATTGACAGCATTGAGATCGAATTCCCACGTATTAGCTTGCGCCACTACCTGCCGGCGGTGTTTGGCGAGGAGCCGGTCAGCGCGGATTTTACCGATCGGTTCCTCAGCCTCTTCGACACCACGCTGCGTAGCATTGAAACCGAGATTGATCAGCAGGCGCGATATTTCGATCCACTCTCCACGCCCGCCGAGCGCGACCCAAAGACCGGCATCGATTTCCTGACCTGGCTCGGCTCGTGGATTGGCTTGAGCCTGGACCGACACTGGCCGGAAGCAAAACGGCGGCGATTCCTGAAACGTGCTGGCAGTCTCTACGATCTGCGCGGGACGCGCGAAGGGCTGTGGCGGCAGCTTCTACTCTTCCTGGAAATGGAAGCGGACCAGAACTGTTGTCCCGACGATCAGCCGAAACTCCGTTGCCGTCCCGAACCGGCTCACTGTGCACCCGTCGCTGAGTTGTCCTGCGCCTGGCAGCCGCCACCTTTGATCCTGGAGCATTTCAAGTTACGCCGATGGCTCTTTCTCGGAGCCGGACGCCTGGGCGATCAGGCGGTGCTGTGGGGTAAACGCATCGTCAACCGGAGCCAGCTTGATGCCAACGCCCAAGTAGAGCACACCCAATTGATCACGACGCAGGATCCTTTGCGCGATCCGTTTCACGTCTACGCCTACAAGTTCACCGTCTTTGTTCCTGCGTCCTACCGTCAGTCGGATCAACAAAGGAAAGCGCTGGAGAACCTCCTACGGACGGAGCGGCCGGCATTCACCCAATACCAGCTTGCCTATGTCGAGCCGCGGTTTCGCATCGGCTTCCAGTCCAGCATTGGCCTCGACACCGTCGTTGGGCGATATCCCGAAGGGGTGACGCTGAATCAGACACCACTCGGCGCAGGGTCGGTGCTAGGCGAGCCGCCACACAAACAGGGTGGACCGGCACTGGAAATCGGCAGGCAAGCGCGCATCGGCGCCACCACGAAGTTGGCGTAGGCAGGAAAAGGAACAGGCGGAACAAATAGAGGCACGACATGGCTCAGACACACGATCACACAACTCAGCACCTCTGCCCCGCGTGCAGCTTTGACCCGTTCACGCGGAACAATTATTTCACCGGCAAGCTCCTGGTCGAGCGCGACTTCACCGACGAGACGCGCTTCCATATGGAGAAACTGCGTCATCACGAGCAGCAACTGCACGGCTGGGGTGTGGTCTGCGGCCTCAAGGTGAAGCCACACAAGAACCCGGCCTGTCAAGATCGATTTATCTGCATTGAGCCAGGATCAGCGGTCGATTGCTGTGGGCACGATATCATCGTGCGCGAGGAAGAGTGCATCGACATCACGCAATTCGAAGCCATCAAGGCGTTGGACAAACTCCAGGGAGAGGAAAGAAGGAAGCCCCACACGCTGAAAATCTGCGTCCGCTTTCGTGAATGTCCGACCGAAGAAATTCCCGTGCTATACGACGACTGTGGATGCGATGACACCAAGTGCGCACCGAATCGTATTCTGGAGTCGCACGAGTTTGACGTGATGGTTGATCCCAAAGAGGAACCACACTCGTTTCATACGCCGAAATTGCGATGGGAGAACTCTGTCGCCATTGCCCACGCCGCGCACGTCACTTTGCACGAACCCTCAACACGGTTGTATGTAGTGACGGCTGACGATCCCGCCACCGTCTACCAGATCAGTACGGATAACCACGCGATCGTGACCTCACGAATACTGCCTGCCAAGATTGTCGCGCAGACGGTGTCCAACGACGGAAAGCATCTCTTCGTTGTTGTCGAACCCACCGCTCCAGCCACGTTGCGGCAACTGCACGTGTTGGACACGATGAAGTCAGGAATGCCGGATTTCAATACGATCCCGATGGATTTGCCCAATAGCACAAACAGTGCTGTTGAATTAGCCGTCATGAAGGACGGTCGTCTGCTCGCGTTACTTGCGTCGTCCGGCGGTCTCCTGCGCTGGGGTACTGATCTTGAGACAAACCCCACTCCCGCCCCTCTGACGACGGCGACCGCCAATGTCGGCGTGAACGCTCACAGTTTGGTGCTGAGCAGCGACTGTACGCGAGCTTTTTCGCTGGGACCAAACAATCAAATCCAGCAGATCAACGGGCTCGACACCGCCACGCCAACGGTTATGATACCGCTCAACGTTCTGCCAACAACGGCGAAACCCTCAGCAGTGGCGCTCGTCAGCAGCACCGCACCAGATATGCTAGCGGTGGTCGATCAGACGAATTTGTTCCTCCATCTTGTGGCGTTACCGCCAGCGGCTTCGCTGATCGGCAGCGTCAAGTTAGATCATCCACCCATTGCGCTGGTCGCTTCGCCCGGCGGGCACTGGGCATACGTGCTGGAACGAGACACCGCTGGAAGCTTCGCCCAGTCCGTCAGTCTTGATGCGTTGATCCAAAAGCTCTCCGTCTCACCAGGGAAAGTGTTCAAGGTGGGAAATGACAGTCGTCAGATTGTCGTGAGCGACTCGGGCACTCATCTGTATATCCCTTACGTCGAGGACCTGACCAAGCCCGCGCTCGGCGGTGTGGCGGTACTAGAGGTCAGCGAGCAGTCCTGTGAAGAAATCTTGTGGAGACATCTCGACGGCTGTCCGCGCTGCGACAGTCCGAACTGTGTCGTCCTGGCGACCATTACGGATTATCGCATCGACGGCCCTATAAACGACGCCAACATTGATAACCGCAAAGGGCGACGTCTGCTGCCAAGCACACAAGTCATGACCGAACTGATCGAATGCCTACTCGAACACGGCACGGGTGGTGGTGGGGGGCAGGGGCCTCCAGGAGAACCCGGCAAAAATGGCGAGAAGGGTGAAGACGGTGCTCCCGGCGTCGGGGAGCGTGGACCGGAAGGACCTATAGGGCCAGGGTTGGAAGAGGGACTCACGCAGATAGTGAGCTTGAGCTGGGTGCATAATAAGCAGAGTCGTCTTGTCCCGATAGTCGACGTGGCTGGTGCGCTTATCGGTGAAGGGATAGTCCTGGGCTTCAGTCGCCCGGTTTTTATTCCTAGTGAAACAGAGGACACTGCGGCCGACCATGTCTTTCAGGTGCTTGTCCAACATGACTTGTTATTCGAGGAGGAGCCGCAGCTTGGACGCAGGGGGGTCATCTGTCGATGCCCAGTTCAAGGGCGAGTTCTCCCGGTTAAACCTGACACGTTAAGTGGACCAATTACGAGCGCTCAACAGACGACCAGCCCAGAGACAGGTCTCGCTTTTATCTTCAGCAGAGAGATTGAGGAGCGTATTCGACGAGCAGTTGAGAGAAATGACGGGATTGAACTCTGGGTCCGTCTGCGCGGCGATTTCGTCATTGACACACAAGGCCGGGCGATTGATGCCGAATTCGTGCGCGCAGAACTGCCAAGCGGAGACCGTCCAAAGGGCAGTAAGTTCGGAGTTCAAGGTGGTCTATTTGAAAGCTGGTTCAAGATTAGACGGGGATAAGAGTACGTCTAGCGGCCAGCGCGCGCGTGTCTTTTAGTGAGGAGAATAGTTATGCCAATTGCGACGACAACCGCCAGAATGCCACACCCGAGCCTCAAGCCCTGTCCTGCCTGCGGACAGCTAGAGTGTCTCTGCCGCCCGCGCTTCTTCGCCGGTCAACTGCTGACGGAAGAAGACCTTAACCGTCTCGATCACTACATTGTTGGGAAGAACAAACTGCATAACCGCTATATGCACGGCTGGGGTGTAGCGTGCGGACTGGAGGTCCTGTGCAATCCTTGCGAAGGGTACGTCACCGTCACTCCTGGTTATGCATTGAGTCCCTGCGGTGATGACATCGTGGTGTGTCGGGAGGAGCCCGTGGATGTCTGCGCGCTTCTCAAGCAGTGCCGCGACGACAGGCAAAGCCACTGGGATTGTGAGCCTGCATTTCCGCGACCCGAGCCAAATTGCGATCAGGATCAGGAATGGGTGCTGTACATTTGTTACGACGAAAGGCCCTCGCGCGGGATCACCGCGTTACGTGGCGGCAGTGGCCCGGCCTGCTGTTCGCGTTGCAGTTGCGGCGGATCATCAAGTTGTGGGTGTGGATGTCATGGAAAATCCGCTCCCCAAACTAAGAGCAGTTATCAGCCAAAGCACTCAAGAGTCCTCGCGCAGTGCGAGCCGACCGTGACCTGCGAAGGGTATACTTTTCAGATTCGCAAGCCTCTCCCCCGAGCCCGCGGTCGTGATCGCGACTTGGGGAGCCTCATCAGTCGTATTACCGAGTGCATTAGAGAACTGGCGGAATTAAAACAGGCGATGAACATACTTGCCTTCGACCTGACGCTCAGCAAGGTCAACGCGGTTCGGGAAGAGCTGGTTGTCTTTCTGGAACAACACGGAATGTCGAATTGTGACCTCTACAGAAGGGCACTTCAACCTTTGCTAACGCTTCCCATGACACCGGCGGGAGCCGATTTCGCAGCCGTGCAAAACTATTTTGATTCTTTCTTTAGAGCGGCGTTACAAGAATGCATTTGCCTGGCTCTGCTTCCGCCCTGTCCCGAACCCGTCGAGGATAATTGCGTGCCTCTTGCTACGGTGACAGTGAATTGCAAGAGCGGTTGTCGAATCGTGCAAGTCTGCAATTGGAAGCACCGTCAGATTGTTCCGACGACACCTGGTTTGGAGTACTGGCTCGATCCGTTTCTCCAGAGATCTGACCTGACCGACGCGCTCGCGCGATTCTGTTGCGGGGCAAATGAGCGGGATCAGGCGGCGCTTAATAACTTACTGGCGGCGGTCGGTCCAACCACATCCGTGGCCAGTGCTCCGGTGTCGGTCTTTACGCAACTTCAGGCTCTGTTCAAGGGTTTTATTAAAAACCTGATCTAGCGACCGAAAGCCGGAGGCACATCATGCCAGCAAACCAAAGCCAACGACCAAAGTTTTACGAAGAACAATATCTTGGAGCCGCGGACCTCACCGCCGCCGTTGATTACGCTCGCGTCCAGCAGGCGCGCCACGCACTTGGCGCGCATACCTGGGGGATTGCCATCGGCCTGCAATTGAAAGAAACACCGGAACCCGGCGGAGCAGTCAGTGTGCATTTGCTACCCGGCTATGCGTGGGATGGCTACGGACGTCCCATCGTTGTGCTTTCGCCCTACAAGATCCCCGAAGAGAAGTTTAGCGCCATCAAATTCGATGCGGCGATAGACACCGGTGGGAAAGGACGCCTGATCCAGATCTGGCTGCGCTATGACGAATCCGCAACCCAGAATCCACGCCCCGGCTTCGAGGTGTGTGAAACGGCTGATCAACGCTCCCGCATCCAGGAAACCTTTCGCATTGAGATCGGCGATCAAGGCACGACGGATCGCTATTCAGGGGTCACCGTTGGAGCGAAAGTGCTGACAGACGCGAAAACCGCGCTCCAGGCATTCGATCCGACCGCGCCGCTGGTCTACGACGAATCCATTTCACAGCAGACCTTCCCTGAGTCCCAAAATAGGGCCAGGTGGCTGATTCCGATTGGCTATGTCCGGTGGCTGCCGGTATCGAATCAGCCAGGCCATTTCGTCGCGCGCGATGACAGCGGCGCGGGCGGCGCGGAGAAAGACTTCGATAAAATTCGCCGCATTCGTCGTTACATCGGCGTGGTCGCGGAAGAGATCGAAGCGGCGGACAGCGTCATCCGCCTGCGCGATCGCGGCAAGGATCCGGCGAGCAGTTTTTTTCAAGTACCTACCAAAGATCAGCTCGCTACGAAGACCAACGACTTGGCCAATGACCTAGTCTGGGTGGAAGGCAATTTGCGCGTGGTCGGGAACACTAAGCTGTGCGCTGGTAAACTGGACTTTCGTGACCAGCAGGGCCAGGACCTCAACGCGCCGCTGCGCATCCAGCGCACCGAAGACGCGACGCTCGGCGTCAGCGCTTTGCATGCGACCATCGGCCATGAGTCGACGAAAAACCACCGGTTCTCCGTCGGGCCGCTCAAAGCGGATGGCACGGTGAACGAAAGATTCACGGTGCTCAGCAACGGCAACGTCGGTGTAGGGACTTCCGCGCCCGCGCTGAAGCTGGAGATTCGCGGCGAGGATTTTGGCCGAGACGATGGGCGGGCGACGCTGCATTTATGGGGCGCGCGGATCGGAGACACCGACAATACTACTCTTTTCTTGCGCGCATTCGCTGGTGGCGTCGTGGCCTTCGACGGCGCCAACAACCGCGTCGGCGTCGGCACGAACACGCCGGTCTCGAAACTGGAGATCAATGGCGATCTCGCCCTGCAAAAGCTCGCCTCCGGTGCCGCGCGTGCGCTTCCGGCTGGCGCGACGATGTGCTGGAACGACGGGACGTGGCTGCGGCTGAATGAGAACCTTGACTTTTCGCAATCTGTGCCCGGCGTCCGCACACGCGGAGTACTCGCGCCCGATTCACTCAACGTGGGAGGAGCAGGCGGTTTTAACAATCCCGGAACTGGGAATGTTTGGGTGACGGGAAAAGTCGGCATTGGCACAATAACTCCGCAAGCTTCTTTGCAGGTGACCGGCGGCGCGATTATGCCCGCTGTCGGCAACAGTCAGACTGCCGGAATTCAGTTTCCGTCCAATCCGGGCGGGGGCGGATTCGACGAGGCATTCATTCGCTACTTCGTCGCTGGTCCAGGTACGGAAACAACTAAGCTGCTAATCGGCATCAATGACAACGTCGACGACACGCTCGGCTTTCATCAAGCTGGAGCGGAGCGAATGACCATCCGTTCCGGTAATGTTGGTATCGGGACAGCCACTCCTCAGAATCTGCTGGACGTGAACGGCGACGCGAGTAAATCAACAGGTGCCTTTTGGACAGGGCCCTCTGATCTCAGACTGAAGAAGAATGTCGTACCCGTGACCGACGCTTTGCATAACCTCTTGCGACTGCGCGGCGTCCAATTCCACTGGAAAGAACCGGAAAAGATGGGCAATCTGACCGGCGTGCAGATGGGGTTGGTTGCCCAAGAAACAGAAGCCGTATTCCCGCAATGGATCAGTACTGGCCGCGATGGCTACAAGCAGATTACGATCCGCGGCTTTGAGGCGCTAACCATTGAAGCGCTACGAGAATTGTACGCCGAGATCGAGGCACTAAAAATACGTCTTGACAAACTTACTGAGAGTCAGCCTTCCGTTGATACTCGTCCTCGGCAGCGAAGAGCTCGTAAGGAGACAACCCATGAGACAAAAGATTGAGAATCGTCTCCAGTCCCTCATTGCTGAGTTCAAAGCGGGACAGGAAATGATGGCCGAGCTGGATGCAAAACAGACTCACCTCAGAAGCTCTCTCTTGCGCATCAGCGGCGCTATGCAGGTGCTGGAAGAGCTGCTGAACCAGGGGGCTTCCGTGAACCAGCCGTCGGACACCGCCGAGCCGCAAGACACTAGGCTGGCGGACGCGGCATAGGAAGGCGCGGATGAACCCAGGCCAGATAGAGGAGAGTCGGCTGCAGATCCGGCGAGTGCAGGCGCAGTACCTGGTCTCGTCGGCGCATCCGGCCCCAGAACGTGTCAAGGCGCGGCTGGACGAGGCGCTCACGCATCAGCTTGCGCAAACCCTCTCCGCGACTTTTGCATCGTGGTTTTCTGACACTGATCCCAGCATCTGGGTGATCCGCCAGTTAGAGATCAATGTCGATGTGAATACGGCCTGGGAGCGTGAGTCGTTGACACGACCCTGGGCACAGCAGATCGCGCGTGAGCTGGGCGCGGTCATGCACGACGGGGAAGATCGCGAGAATGTGGTCCGGTTTCCGACTCGCGCCGCATTTCTGGCCCGCTTCCTGATCGATGCGGCCGAGGGGCGTGCCTGGGCCAAGTGGTATTACGAATCCTTCGCGGGGCTGCGCCTGCTGCCGACCTCGGCAGCGCTGCGCACCGCAATCGTGGATCGACCGACCAGCGGACGGGCCGCGCTGCTGGAACTCTCACCCGATGAATTGAAGAAGGTGCTATGCGCCCTGACTACACAAGATGCACGAACAATTGTGGATCGCCTCGCCGCCGCGGCCCCGTCTGGCGATGCACTCCGCTGTTTCGAAGCGGTGTGGGCGACGTGGCGGACGATCGACTGGGATTCATTTGCCTCGGTGGATGAGTGGCGTAATGTGCTCCGTCTGTATCTCGCCGTCAGTCGCGATCATCTGGATGTGGACGGTCTTCCTTTGCAAACAGCGGTGCTGGCGCTGCTGCGTCTGGCTCGTTGCCTGGTTAGCGGCTCCGCGGCGCAAGGCCAACAACTGCTGACGGCCTTGACCAGCAGTGACCTGGCAGGACTGTACGCGGCGGCGGGCACAGCAAACGCCGAGGCGCTAGCACCACTCTCGTGCTGTCCGCCCGCGTGGGTGCGAGAAGTGGGACAGATACTGATCGCGCGTCATACGGGCCTGGCAACTGACGACGAGGAAGCGGCGCCGGGTCCCCGCTCTACGGCATTCGGTGGCGTCTTTTTATTACTGCCGCTGCTGGATGAACTCCCGCTGGCAGAGGCCACGTATGGTTGGCCGCACGCGGATGAGGCCGCCGCCATTACGCTGGTACGTGCGCTCCTGCTCCTCAAGTGTTGTGGGCGGGAGCGCGCTCGGCGAGCGTTTTACGATCCACTGCTGCGCGATCTGCTACTGCTGCCGCCTACCATCACCCCGGAGGTTCTGGCCGACTGGCAGGCGGGCATCTCTGCCGCCAATGTGCAAGCGTTCCTGGAGACGTTCGTGGGCTGGCACAGTGCACGTGGAGCCGTTCACGGTGAGAAACTGATCCTCGCCCGCATTGCCGCGCGCGGCGCTCCCACAGCGGTTTTGATCGACGGGACACGCGGGCACTGGCTGTGCGCTATGCACTGGCAGCCACACAGACCGGAACGTCTCATCGCGACGTTGCAGAGCTGTCTTGCACAAACGGAGCAGGCAGAACTGGTGCTGTTGAGCGATCCGGCTTTCTTCACCGCGTTGCGTTCGGCATTTCCTGATCGACGGATTGCGAGTCTCGCCGACGATGCCGTGCAAACGATAGCGGAAAAAGATGAGCGGGTGGCCGAGATTGTGGCGCGTCTGGATAAGCTCCCCGCTGATCTTTCCCACCTTTCCCTACCACAGTCGTTTGGTCTGCGCCGTGCGTTCGACCTCGCGCTCAGCGTCGCCGCGCAGGGTGTGATGCGCTCCTTTGCCTGGCGCTTGCCGGGTTTCGCCGGGTCGAACCTGCCGTATCTCTCTAGCAACTTCCTTGACTTTGCTGGCAGCGTGGATGAAGAGCCGGCGCGCCGGGTCGTGCGTGTAGGCCGGCCGCCGCTGCATCTGGTATTGAACATCACCGGTATGACCCGCCGCCGCTATGGTCTGAGCTGGCTGGACGACCGCCCGCTGGCGCTCTTTCCGGAAGGGTGAGTGCCGATGGTGACTGAGCCTATGGAACACCTGGCGGCGGAACTGCAACGGCTGGACCTCTTGCTCCATCGGGAGATTCTGCGCCTGCGTGCGAACTACCAACTCTCGCTCGACGAGTTTCGCGGGCTGTACATCAGCGATGAGCAGGTCAATCAGCTCATCAATCGTTCACTCGACTACGAAGGGCCAACTTCGGTAATGGACGAATTAACTGCCCAGGCTGAGTCACTTCGTGCGTTTGCATGCAGTCGTGGCTGCCCCGATTCACCGTGGCAGAAACTGGTGACGGAATTTTCTTTGTCCTCGATCGAACGGGACATCCTACTGCTGGCGGTCGCACGGGAGGTGGACCTCAAATACGAAACACTGTTGGCGTATCTCAATAATGACATCACGCGAAAATGGCCGACATTTGATGTAGCCATGCGGGTTTGCGCGGCAACAGCGGAAGACCGGTTGGACGTGCGCCGTTGCCTGCAACCGCAGGCGAACTTGTTTGGTAGCGGATTGCTGCAACCGATCGCCTCGACGACTGACGGCCGTTCGTGGCTGGCGACCGGATTCTCGGTTGCGCCGGTCGTGCCTCACTACCTGTCAGGGACGCCGTGTCTCGACGCGCGGCTGACTCCCTTTGTCGAGGAAAGAAAGACCTGCGTGGAATGGGAGCGGTTACCCGTCTCGTCCGACCTTCTCAACACATTGCGCCGCCTTCCTCATCTCTTTGCCAATGCTTCATCAGGCGGGCCAATCGTTATTTTGAGCGGTCGCAACGGATCGGGCCGCGGCCTGGCAGCGGAAGCTGTTTGCTATGAACTCGGCTTGTCGCTTTTGCGTGTTGATCTTGAGGCGCTGCGCGCCTCCGGCGAGAATGTTGGCCGACTGACACAGGCGCTTCTCCTGCAACAGCGACTGCAGGCGGCGGGTTTGTTGCTCACCCGCTGCGAGGCGTTGTCGGACAAAGAGGCCAGGCCATTCCCAGAGTCTCAGGCGTTGCTGAAAATGCTCGCCGGAGCCAGGAGCCCGCTGTTTATTGCCTGTGATTCGGCCACGGCTCTGCGCGAACTGCTGCCAAACCAGCGCACCCTCAGTTTCCATTTTGACGATCCCCAGTACGCAACACGGCTGCACCTATGGGAAGTGGCCCTGGCGCCAGTCAGTGCCAAGATGACGCGAGCCGATCTGGAAGCGTTGGCTGATCGGTTCGCTCTCACCCCAGGCCAGATCGCCGCAACCGTATCGAGTGCGGTCGATGCCCAAGCAATAGCCAATCCAGGCAAATGCGAATCAGTTAACGTTGATGCGCTTTTCGCAGCCGCGCGCGTACAATCGGATCAAAGCCTTGGCAATCTCGCGGTGAAAGTAAAGATGATGCCCACTTGGGAAGATTTGGTCTTGCCGCGCGTGACGTTGCAGCGGATGAGAGAGGTTACTGCGGCGATTCACCATCGTCATATTGTGTACTCAGACTGGGGCTTTGAGAAAAGAATCGCCGCCGGCAAGGGGCTCAAAGTGCTTCTTTCCGGCGGTTCGGGCACCGGCAAAACCATGACCGCTAGTGTCGTCGCTCGCGAACTCGGGCTTGACCTCTATAAGATTGATCTCTCTAGTCTGGTCAGCAAATACATTGGCGAGACGGAGAAGAATCTCGACCGTATCTTTCGCTCCGCCCAGTGCAGCAACGCGATACTTTTCTTTGACGAGGCCGATGCCCTGTTCGGCAAGCGTTCCGAGACTAAAGATGCGCATGACCGGTACGCTAACATTGAAGTCGCTTACCTGCTTCAGAAAATCGAAGAATACGACGGCGTCGTCATCCTCGCGAGCAACTTGAGCAAGAACATCGACGAAGCTTTCTCACGGCGCATGCACTACGTTGTGGAGTTTCCTCTGCCTGATGAAAGCCATCGCGAGAAGTTGTGGCGCGGGATGTTCCCACCCGAGGTGCCGTTGGGTGAAGACGTGAACTTTCAATTTCTCGCCAAGCAATTCCAGCTTGCCGGCGGCGATATCCGCAACGTCGCACTGGACGCAGCCTTCCTCGCAGCCCAGGACGGGAAGGTTATCACTATGAAGCAGCTTGTCATGGCCATGTCGCGGCAGATGATAAAGCAAGGTCGGATTCCATCGCCGACCGATTTCAAGCAGTACCACGCCTTGATTGGGCAGGGCGACTAAGGGAAGGATTATGACGACGGGCAAAGTCAAATCCATTGATAATACCCAGAAGGCCCCGGAATCGTCCTCGCCGAGCCTTACTTTCGTCCGTCAGTCGAGTGTCGGCATGTCTCCAGGCGGACTTGATACCGCTTCGGTTCCGCAGATGGCTGGGAACCTGGCCGTCCAGCAACTATGCCGCGCTGGCGCCATCCAGGCCAAGCTTTCCATCAGCCAGCCAGGCGATCCCGACGAGCAGGAGGCGGACCGCATCGCCGAACAGGTAATGCGAATGGCAGAGCCAGCGCTGATCGGTTCAGCACCTAGCACGATCCAGCGAAAATGCGCCGCCTGTGAGGCGGGTGGGGCGACGTGTCCGAAATGCGAGGAAGAGCAGACGATTCAGCGCAAGGAAAACTCCGGCCAGGCACCGCACGCTAATCCACTAGTGCATTCGCAAATTGCCGCATTGCGGGGCGGCGGGCAGCCTTTGCCGACGTCCATGCGGGCCTTTTTTGAGCCGCGCTTTGGGCGGGATTTCAGCGGAGTTCGTGTACATACTGGTTCGCAGGCGTCTGAAACTGCGAAAACCATTAATGCCAGGGCGTTTACTGTTGCAAACAATATCGCATTTGGTGGATGGCAATTTGCTCCGGCATCACAAGAAGGGCGAAGATTATTGGCGCACGAGTTGACGCATGTGGTACAGCAAGGTGGCGCGCAGCAAGCCAGCGCCGTCCAGTTGAGCCCTGACGGTCAGGCGGCGCCTGCTCAGCCTCCAGCGCCTCCTCCACCCACCCGCGACCGCGTGCAGATCGATAAGGCGCTCGCACCTGGTGGGACGGCCAACGATGCGAAGGACATCACGAGCTTCGTCGCAGCCAGCGAGCTCGAGAAGGTGCTACTCATCAAGCTGTTGATGACCGACGTGTGGGTTGGTCCCACGGGCGAGGCGGCGATCGAGCGCTGCTGGGGAAGCTTGAGGGATGACCGCTTCGTTCCCTTCGTTGAAGCCAACAAGCCGCTGTGGGACAGCAGCATTGACCGCGGCGCCGAGCTGGAGAGCCTCCGCCAGTACAAGGACATTGTGAAGGCGTTCGCGGCCGATGTGCTGGTCACGGCCAGCGGCTATCTGGATACCAACAGTGGCGTCGTCACGGCCGAGATGCAGAAGTTCGGGATTCTGGAGGACGAGACTGCCGCCGCCGCGGAACCAACGAAAGACCAGGCCGACGGGCTCCAGAAGCTCACCGAGATTGCGAAGACGTTGAGGGATCTTCAGCAGTCCCAGGAGAAGGCGCGCGATACCGTGGTGGGCTGGCGTGTCGACGATGCGTGGAAGGGAGACCCAGACGCGCACGGCTTGGGCAAATTCAAGGTCATGTTCGACCCCAGCGGACGGCCGGCGATGGATCCCGACCCCGGTCTAGAGGTCCCGCCCGTGGACCACTTCGGGCGGGTTGTTCCGTACGACCTGCTCAAGCCGGCCTATGACGACGCGTCGCGCTCCATCGTCGCGATCACGAGCCGCTATCCGTCGCTCTACGCACTTGCCCGCCAGGATCACAGCAGCGTGACCGGAGGGTTCGCGGGCGCCACCGACCCGAAGATCATGCGCGAAAAGCTTGGCAAATCGCTCCGGCTGCTTGAAAAGGACATCGTCGAGACGAAGGGGAAGCTCGGTACCGACATCAATCCACTCGACCTCGTCCCGATCCACAACCAGTTGTTCGGTGGCGCGGTTCCCGCGATCGGTCCGCGCTGGCAGTCCGGCTTTCGTCAGGACATCGCCAAGGCACAGGTGAGCGAGCGCAAGATAGACCAGGCGCTGCTCGATGCTATGCTGAAGTCTGGGGTGCAGTTCGCGTTCTTGTTGGCACCGCTTACCGGCGGGCTAACGCTGGTGGTGCTGATGACCGCCGCGACCGTCGCGACCGGAGCCAAGGCGTTTGCCAGTGCCGCAGATTACGAGGCGCTGTCGAAGGCCGCGACGTCAACTCCGAAGCCTGGCAGCGAGTTGGTCGATGCGAAGACCGTTGACCACGCCAAGCTGGTTGCGGACGGCGATGCCACGGCGTTCGCGCTCACTGCGGTCGCGCTCGCCGGCGCGATCGTGGAGTTCGTTGGCGAGGCGCCCAACACGATGAATCTGAGGCCCCAGACGCGCTACCTGAAGGTCTCCAACCCGAAGCTGGTCGCGGAGTATGAACAACTGGCAACCCGCAAGATGCCAAGCGTGGTGCGCGAGGTGCTCGAGGCCGAGCGCACGACCGCAGGGCGCGTGCGACTAGCCCAGCTGCGCACCGAGTTCGACCAGTTGCGCGCCGAGGTGGGCAACGCGACTGAGCTGACCGCCGCTCAGCGCGCCCGGGGGAACGAAATCCTGATCGAGGCGCGCCAGCTCGCGCGCGCGGACTTCAAAAACCTGCAGACCAAGGTCATGAAGCGCCTGCGCGCCGACCCGGAACTCAAGGCCATCGAGGACCAGCTCATCGCGGCCGGAGACGTGGAGGACATAGCGACCGGTGGCATCCGGCTGAAGACGCAGAAGGTCGACACGAAGACGCAGAAGGCCGCCGGCCCGGCCGAGTTTGAGCCTGTCAACATTGAGCACCGCAAGCGCGTCTCGGACAACCCGTGGGCCGCTAAGGACGCCGACAACCTGCTGCTCACAGACGCCACACAGAACCAGCAGTACCTCGAGGCCGTGCGGCAGTACGGCGGCGTATGGCCGGCCGACGTCATTGAGGACTTTGTTGTCCGCCACCAGCTCAACCGCCAGGGCATCGACTTCCGGCCGGGGCCTCGCTGAGCATTCCAAGAAAGGGGTCCACAGAAAAAAGGATGTGGGGTCACCCATTAGAAGGCCCCCGTCAATAAGTTACAGCTCTCCATGAACACTTTTTTCATGTTCCTGTGATTTTTTCTCATGCTGCAGGAGAGTCACACTCTAGTTCCGCACCCTGGTTCTCACTCAGGTGGTCACGGTCCTCCAATGGGAACCGCACCAGTCACCCATCAGGATCAAGGCTCGAGAAGGTGGGTCCCGTGGCACACCACCTTTGAGCCCCTGGCCACTGTGTGGCCCCAGAAAACCGCTGGTGCCAAGCTATGTCCACAAATGCAAAGCATAGTTTGTGTTGTTCCCCCGTTGGGCCAACCCCGAGTGGAGTCAAGTCTTGAATTATGTTTTTTCTATTTTGACTATGCTGTCTCCTCCTGTTAGTCGAACATCTCACGAAGCACAACCTGTGACTGTTCGCTCCAGTCAACATGTCGCGGAAGTGGCTTGGCAAGCATATCTCCCCAAGATTTTGTTCAGAGAAGTTTCTTGCGTTGAGGCCGCAACTTGTATTACAGTCGAGAAACTATGAACTGTAGTTTCGTTGCACCCGAGAAAACCGCTGATCCGCGTTTCCGCACCTGGAAAAAGCGCTCTACATTTGACCACGACAAAGCTGCACCATCGCGAGTTCATCAGGCTCCTGTTGTTTCACAAGAAGCGGGAAATCTTGCGACTCAACGCCTGCTGCGCTCTAAAGAACCATCTGCTGCAGAAGATAAAGCCGAGCCCAGTGTCGAGCACGACGGCGACGCCATTGGCGTGACCTCGCAACGAGTTCAAGAAAGTGAAGGTGAAGAGGACTACGTCGGTGAGGTTTTAGGTACGTTTCAGGAGCCTGCTTGTAACGCGTTTCATGCAGCTTCTGCTTGCAATCCAAGCAATGGGAATTATGAGATCCAATCCATCGACGATCCTTGTTGTTCGAAAGGGTGCACCCGTAAGCATGAGGAACAACATGCGTTTGATTTAGGCATTTGCTGTTGGATGCTGAATGACAATATTCAGAACCGGCTTGGTAATCGAGATGACTTGATCAAAAAATACAATGCCTGGCTGGCTGCAGGGGCGCGTAATTGGTCCGAGTGCAACGCTTATGGCGTCTCTGTGCAATGTGCGAAAGAAGAGAGCAAGGCAAAGAACTGCGACCAAAATGACTCGCAATGCTGTAGGGAACTGAAATTCTACTTGAGTGAGATGGGGAAACAACAACGCGCTTATTGCGAGATCGCCCCCAAGACTAGGCCGTCTTGCCCCTTCACGCCCTCACGAGGGCCGACTCCGTAACTCACACTCAGTAATACGGTACGGCGGTACGGCAGTAATAGGGGACAGAGCGCGATATCTGTGACATGTGACGCGCATCAATGGCGATATGAGGTTGAAACAAGACGATGCCGCGGCACGCACGGCGGCGTCTGCCCGGGATCCCGTGGCACATGATTCAGCGGGGCAAGAACCGCCCGGCATGCTTTGACGCCGAGGAGACGACCGCTTTTACCGGGACCGGCTGACCGGGCTGTCCCAACAGTTCGGCTACGCGGGGCACGCCTATGCGCTGATGAGGTTAGATCGATTTACAAAATTCACAAATAGTTTTATCGGTTAGGTACACGACCCCCTGCCAGGTGTTGTGCTCATGGACGTGTTTAGCTAAAGTGGACAAAATAGCTAGGGAAGAATTAGACAGGAGTATCGTGCCATGCCGACACACCTCGTGACCGCGACCCAACTCAAGAACCATCTTGGGGAGTACCTCGAAGCCGCCATTGCCGCGCCGGTCTTTGTCCAGAAGTCTGGACGTGACGTGGCCGTCCTCGTCTCCCACGCCCACTACGCCTATCTGCAAGCCCTGGAAGATGAACTCTGGGCTTTACGAGCCCGCCTCGCCGAGCAGAGCGGCTATCTAGGGGCAGAAGAGACGACACGGGTCCTCAAGGCTGGACTGCTGCCCGAGGATGACGCTACGTGCTGAAACTGGACATCACGCATGACTGTCTCAAGTTTCTCCGCACCCTCAACCCCAAGCAGTTCCGCCAGGTCGTGACCGCTGTGTTCAACCTCCTCCACGCGCCAGAGCCACATGACTCCGCTGCCCTGACTGGGTACCCGTATCGGCGGGTCGACATCGGCGAGTATCGGATTGTCTATCGGGTAGAGGGCGACATGCTCAAAGTCCCCCTCGTGGGGAAGCGTAATGACGATGAGATTTATAAGGACCTGCGGCGTTTACGGCGGTAGCGGATGAAAGCTGGAGGTAGAAGTCTGAGCCGATTGTGCTTCTCCGGCGCGAACTGAATAACAAGGGACAGACCACGATTTCTGGGAAATGTGACCCGCATTGATGGCATATGAGATTGAAATAAGACGATGCCTCGGCGTGCACGGTTGAGTCTCCCCGGGATGCGCTGGCACCTTATTCAGCGGGGCAATAACCGCCCGGTATACCTTTACGCCGAGGAGGACTACCGCTTCTACCTGGACCGGCTGACCGAGCTGTCCCAACAGTTCGGCTACGCGGGGCACGCCTATGCGCTGATGACGAACCATGTGCACTTGCGGCGCACGCCGGAGCGCACAGGCAGTGCGCCGTTGACCATGAAACATTTGGGGCAGCACTATGTCCAGTACATCAATCGGACCGACAAGCGCAGTGGCACCTTGTGGGAAGGCCGGTTTCGTTCGTGCTTGACACCATCGACAGACGACGTGTTGGCATGCGACCATTCCATCGCGTGGACGAGTTATCGAGCCAATGGCGGCGGCTTCACGCCTTGTTGGCCGACGCGCCGACAAGTGGGACAAGGAGCAAAGACATGTCCGTGCTGATCTATAGAGTTGTTCGGTGCCTGTCGTTCTGGAGTTGGCTGGCACTGCTGGGCGCGTGCACGCACCTCTCCGACGTTGGGCCGTTCGTCCAGGCCACTGCCGAAGTCCGTTCCGCAGTGATTACCGCAGGCACCGTAGCCGTAGAGGAGCTGAAGTCCATGCCCGATGGTGCGACGTATGCCGAGAAGTTGTCGGCACAGTGGCAGTCACGTGTGCGGGCTATGGACGGTCTGGTCGATTATGCGGACGCCCTGCAGTCCATTGTCGCTGCGGGCAGCCAGGGAGCCAGCTCGGTGGGGGCGCTGGCGGATAGCGTTAGTCAGCTTGCAGCCGCAGCGGGGATTGTCTTCCCGGCTGCAGGGACTGCAGCGGTTGCCACCGATACGGCCAAATTCGTTTACGCCCAGATAGCTCTCATGCGCGCCGCCAGTGCTCTGGAGAAGGCGCTGGAGCAGAGTCAGCCAGCCGTAGAGCAGATTGCACGCACGATCGCGCGGGATCTTGAGGACCTGAGTGCCGTCTTTCAAGCGGCGAATGCCGGGATCCTGCTCGCCTTGCAGGAGGAACACAACCGTGCTCTAGGGTTTCGCCAGGGTCTGGTCGATGAACGCAATATACTCTATGCCAAAGGCGTAGGCGCTTTCACGGCCCAAGAACACACACGCCTCAAGGAGATTCATGATCTCATCACTTCGACCAACGAGTGGTATGGCCCGTACACCAAGCGCCGTGACGACATCCAGCGGCGGTTGAACGCGGGTCAGACGCTGTTCCAGGCGGCTGCGGAGACCGTGGTCCGTTGGGGACTGACATACAACAATCTGGTCCTGGCAGTGCAAGAGCGGCGACCAGTGAACACGCAATCCCTGCTCCAGGCTGCCCTCGATGTGAGAGATCTGATTCAGAGGATACGGACGTTATGAGCGAGTTTGACGATATTGAAGGATTTGCCGGCTGGAATGCCAAGCTCAACCAGCTCTTGCACGACGCTATGGAGACCGCCCAGCAGGAAGCTCTGCCTCCGCGACTTGCCATCGTCAATCGACTTACCACGTTCATGGCGCAGTCACGACCCAACACCCCTGACATTCTCGCCCTTGATCAAATTGCGACGAACACAGCGAATGCACTACTGCGGACCACCATTGAGGAACGTCTCGCCTCCATCGCGGAGCGCCAGGCTGACTTGATTCTTTTGACCAAAAAGATGCAGGACTCGACCGAGACCGCTCGGGAATCCGCCGCTTCGATACGCTTCGAGCGCATCACAAAAGTGGTCAGCGTATTGACTGACGCGGTACGCGAACTCCAGAACTTGAAGACCGTGCTCGAGGATGGGTCTGACGCACAGCTCGTCGCGTCGATCGAGAATCTTGTCACCGCCATCCAACGAGTGCGTGGAGAGGTAGAGCACACGATCTGAGGAGACAGGCCAATGGTGCGGATTGTCGTACCCCTTAACCAGAAGGAAGCCCCGATATGCCTAGAAATCATGATCGAGTCCCCATTCCTCCAAAGGAGGATATGAATCGCAACCTTTCTTCCGCGAGAGAGCAAACAATGCTTGAGGTATTCGGCAGCCCCGGGCGACTCACGCGTGAATGCAGCACTCCCACTGGCGACTTCGCTCGGCGAGTTGTGACGCGGAATGTTGGTCCGTTTCGGGTGACCGGTTTCGAGCTCGCAGTCGTAACCTTGGAGCGCATTTTCGCGGACGTGCGCACTGAGCACCGTGATGTCTTCGATGAGGTAAAGACTGAAGGAATGCTGTGCGTACGGCATCGGCGTGGTAATCCCGCGCGCTTTTCCAACCATAGTTGGGGGTGCGCGATCGACCTGTTCTTCGGCGCCGCCGTGGTCGCCCAAGGCGATCCGGTGGCGCATCGGGGTAACGTGATGTTGTTCCCGTTTTTTAATAAGCATGGATGGTACTGGGGGGCCGAGTTTTCCGGTAGCTCGGTGGACAGTATGCATTTCGAGTTCGCTGAAGAAACGATACGCAAGATTGCCCGAGATGAATCGATTGGCGGTGGTCTCGGGATGCGAGGAGGAGGAAGTAGTCGAGAGCGTGGGGAAGTAGTGGGGCCTCAGCGACTGCACAGTGCGATATTGCTTGCCGATCCGGTGCTAGTTGAAGTTGCGGCTGGCGATCGGGTCTTGCGGCGCAATGATGCGCGCCAGCCAGGAGTCGGGACACTGCAAGACGCGTTCAATCAGCTCGGGGCGCGGAATCCCGCATTGCGTCTCACTCTCGGGCCGGACAATCGCGATCGCGGTATCTTTGGGCGGCAGACGGAGGCCGCAGTTCGAGTGCTCCAAGCAGCGCAGCGCGTCGGCATAGATGGAGTGGTCGGGATGGATACCATAGCTGCGCTGGACCGCGCGTTGTTGGAATTGGTAGGCGAGCCGATCGGTGGGGAAGTGGGCAGGCGCCGTGGGGGCGAACTACGTTTCAGCAACATCAATGCAACCGAGTTCGGCGGGGGGGCGGAGTCGGGAATGCCGAGCGCCTACGGGGGAGTGGTGAACCCGGATCAGCTCGAAGCCTCCCTGCCGGCGCGCGTGGCGCGCGAACGCCGCCGGATCGTCGTTCGCAATCCTGTGAACAGTCGCTC
>JABFSC010000131.1 GCA_013140885.1 Deltaproteobacteria bacterium
ATTCGCCAGATGGTGATCCGTCCCGCGCTCAATCCCGATGTGAGCGTCTCCCCCAGACCGAGCGTAGTACCCGCCGCTGTTGCTCCGCGCCCCACACCCCCGACAACGGCCAGCACGCCCGCTACCACGAGGGTGTCATCCGCCCAGACTCGTATCGGGCAACCGATCTTTATTGTGTCGCCACCACGATCCGGCAGCTCGCTGCTCTTCGAGACGCTCGCGCAGTCGCCGACGGTATATACGATTGGCAAAGAGAGCCATGCGCTGATTGAAGGTACCCCCCACCTGCATCCGGCGTATCGTGCGTTTGCCTCCAACCGGCTGATGGCGGCGGACGCGACGGCTGACACGGCGGAGCAACTCCGCGCCGCTTTTCTCGCGCAGATGTCTGATCGCGACAGCCAGGCCCCGGACCCCCGGATGGCGAGTGTCCGGTTGTTGGAAAAAACCCCCAAGAATGCGCTCCGGGTTCCGTTCTTCCAGACCATCTTTCCCGATGCCGTGTTCATCTATCTCTACCGCGACCCACGCGAGGAAATCAGTAGCATGATGGAAGCGTGGCGGTCGGGCCGCTTTGTGACGTATCCCCAGTTGCCGGGGTGGACTGGGCAGCCGTGGTCGTTGGTGCTAGTGCCAGGATGGCAGGAGATGATCGGCAAGCCGTTGGCGGAGATTGTCGCGCGGCAGTGGGCGACGACCACGCAGGTGCTGCTGGATGACCTCGAACGTCTACCCCCGGAGCAGTGGTGCGTGGCCAGCTATGATCGTCTGGTGTCCGACCCCCAAACCGAAGTCGAGCGGCTCTGTGGCTTCGTGAACATCGCGTGGGACCGCCACCTCACCGCGCCTTTGCCGTTGGCGCGTCATACGCTGACGCCGCCTGACCCTGAGAAATGGCGACAAAACGAAGCAGCGTTGGCGGAGGTGCTGCCGCTGGTAGCGGATGTCGCCGCGCGTGCGCGGGACTTCTTTGCCCGTGTCCCGGTGGCCATGCCCATCCGTCGGGTTGTGCTTCCTCCTAGACCGGTGCATACGCCGCCACCGAGCCCCTCTCCCGCGCTATCCCATCCGCCGCGGTCCACGGCGGACCAGCCTCATCCGTTTCGCAGTAGCTACACCGCGAGCGTGCCGGAGCTGTTACGGCGGCTGCACAGCTCCTTACTAGTGTCTACCTATCAAAGTGGCCATGTCATCACCGTGCGCGAGGATGGTGGTCAGTTGAATACGCATTTTCGGAATTTTCAGAGTCCGATGGGAATAGCGGTGGGACCTCAGTATCTGGCTATCGGTACCCAGCACCATGTGTGGGAGTATCGCAATCAGCCCGCCGTGGCGCGGAAGCTCGATCCCCCAGGCAAGCATGATGCCTGCTTTCTCCCACGCGCGGCGCATATCACTGGAGACATTCGCATTCACGAACTCGCCTTTGCCGAGCAAGGACTCTGGCTCGTCAACACGCGGTTCTCCTGTCTATGCACGCTTGATGGGGCGCATAGTTTTGTTCCGCGCTGGCGACCACGGTTTGTGTCCCATTTAGCGGCGGAAGATCGGTGTCACCTCAATGGCATCGCGGTGATCGACCAGCGCGTGCGCTTCGTGACCGCGCTAGGGCAGACGAATACCGCGAACGGCTGGCGCGAACGGAAAGCCAGCGGCGGCTGTGTGATTGATGTCGAATCCGGGGAAATCGTGGTGGCGGGGCTCTCCATGCCGCACTCGCCGCGCTGGTATGACGGGCGCTTGTGGGTCCTCGAATCAGGGAAGGGGACCTTGGCGACACTTGATATTGGTTCGGGGCGCATAGACACGGTCGCGGCGCTGCCAGGCTTCACTCGTGGGTTGGCGTTCGCTGGGCCATACGCATTCATCGGCCTCTCTCAAGTGCGGGAGAGTGTGTTTGGCGGGATTCCGTTAACCGAGCGATTGCAGGAGCGTGCGTGTGGGGTGTGGGTGGTCAATATCCAGAGCGGAAAAATCGTTGGGTTCGTCCGGTTCGCCGACGCGATTCAAGAGATTTTCGATATTCAACTGTTGGCGGGTCTGCGGTTTCCTGACCTGAGTGATCCAGATGGCGAGCTGATTGGTGGGGCGTATGTGTTGCCAACGGCGGCGCTGGCTGAGGTGTGGCAGAGCATGACAGGGAACTGACAAGGGGGCATCCTTATTTTTTCTCACGCAGAGACGCGGAGACGCGAAGGAAGACGGGAATGTTGCTTCGGTGTTTCGTCCGCAATCCGTAATTCCGCAATTCCTCCGGTGCTGGTCACGAGGCTGTAAACCCGCTAGAACATGCCACGAATCGGGGTGAGATCTCTTTATTCCGCGCGGCCATCATACTGACCAAAGGGCGTGCTCCTTCCATGGCGCGCCCTTTGTGTTTCCGTAAGGACATCATTATGAAAATTCTTCTGACTGGAGCCAAAGGACAACTCGGACAGGCGCTGCAACGGACGCTGACCGCGCACGCGGTGACCGCGTACGACCATGCGCAGCTTGACATCACCAAGCTGACCAACGTGCGCGATGCGATCTATGCCATGTATCCCGATGTCGTCATCAACGCGGCGGCCTATAACAATGTCGATGGCGCGGAGAGTGACCCGCTGTCCTCCTATCGCGGCAATGCCTTGGGGCCGCGCAATCTCGCGGTCGCCACGGCGACGGCGGGGATTCCTCTGCTGCATGTGTCGAGTGATTATGTGTTTGATGGCGCTAGTACCCGGCCCTATCACGAATTTGATCGCCCCCATCCGCTCTCTGCGTACGCGGCGAGCAAGCT
Organism: Deltaproteobacteria bacterium; assembly: GCA_013140885.1. GTDB lineage: Bacteria > Desulfobacterota > Binatia > Bin18 > Bin18 > JABFSC01. Next base: position 2,780 of record JABFSC010000131.1, read on the forward strand.
CGCGGGTGAAGACGCGGTGCGAGAACTCAACCCGAAACATTACCTGGTACGCACGGCCTGGCTCTATTCCGCCGTGGGCAAGAATTTCGCGAAAACCATTTGCGCGCTTGCCCAGCAACAGTCCGAAGTGCGGGTGGTGAAGGATCAAATCGGCTCACCCACATATGTGCCGCATCTCGCGACCGCGATCGCGACGTTGATTTCGACTCAGGCGTTTGGCACCTATCATTTCGCGAACCAAGGCGCGGCGAGTTGGTATGATCTGACTTGTGCCTTGTATCGGCAGCGTGGGATTACGACCCCAGTGCAGGCGGTCACCACCCCAGAATTCCCCCGCTCGGCGAAACGGCCCGCTTACTCCGCGCTGATGACGATTCAGGATCCGACCATTCTACTGCCGACGTGGGAAGAGGGGGTCGTGGCGTTCGCCAAAGCAATAAGTGAAGGGAAGGGAACGGTCTAAGCGCGTGGAGGTGGGCTATGGTAAAACTCCTTCACTACTGGTTCCGGCGCGAAACCGTCATCCGCGCGCTGAAGATGGCCGCCATCGTTGGGCCGATTCTCACGGTGATTAACCAGGGCGACGTGCTCCTCAGCGGTCAGTATACGCCGCCCGTCTTTCTCAAGATCATCCTCACCTTTCTTGTTCCCTATAGTGTTTCCTCCGTTTCCTCGGCGTTGACCTATATGGAACAGGAACAACAGGAAAAGAGGTAGCATGGAGCGTCATCAAGAAGGCACATTTCGCCGAGAACTCGGTTTACTCGATGCCAGCGCCATTGTCGCTGGCTCCATGATCGGATCAGGGATTTTCATTGTCTCGGCGGATGTCGCCCGCACCGTCGGTTCGCCTGGCTGGTTGCTGGTGTTGTGGGGGCTCAATGCCGTCATTACCGTGCTCGGCGCGTTATCCTACGGCGAACTGGCGGCGATGATGCCCCGCGCCGGGGGGCAGTACGTCTATCTGCGCGAAGCCTACTCCCCGCTGCTGGGCTTCCTCTATGGCTGGACCTTGTTCCTCGTCATTCAGACCGGGACCATCGCCGCCGTCGCGGTTGCCTTCGCGAAATTCCTTGGGGTGCTGGTGCCGTGGGTGTCCGCGCAGCAAGTCCTGGTGCAGCTTGGCCCGGTCACGCTTTCCACGCAACGCCTGGTGGCGATCGCGGTGATCGTGGTGCTGAGTTGGTCGAATAGTCGCGGCATTCGCGAAGGCAAACTGGTCCAGAATGTCTTCACCACGGCGAAAGTGGTGGGGCTCCTCGCGCTCATTGGCTTGGGGCTGTTTGTCGCCAACAGCACGGAAGCGCGGGCCGCGAACTTCGACAATGTCTGGGGCGACACCTCGTTGTCGCTGGGGTTCCTGATGCTGATAGGCGGCGCGATGGTCGGCCCACTGTTTTCGTCCGATGCCTGGAACAACATCACTTTCACATCGAGTGAGATCAAAAACCCGCACCGGACGTTGCCGCTGAGTTTGCTAGGCGGGACCGGGGTGGTGATGGCGCTCTATCTGCTCATCAATCTCGCGTATCTGTACATGCTGCCGCTGGTGGGGGCAGCCGACGGGGCCACGGTGGTGGCGCGTGGCATTCAGCATGCATCCGAGGACCGGGTGGCGACGGCGGCGGCATCGGTGGTGTTTGGTGCCAGTGCCGCGTCGATCATGGCCGTGGCGATCATGGTGAGCACCTTTGGCTGTCTCAACGGGCTCATCCTGTCCGGCCCGCGCCTGTACTACGCGATGGCGCGGGACCGCCTCTTCTTCGCGCGGACCGGAGTGCTCAATGCGGGTGGGGTGCCCGCCGGGGGGTTGTGGTTGCAGACCCTGTGGGCGTCAGTGCTGACGTTGTCCGGGACCTACGGCAATTTGCTCGATTACGTGGTCTTCGCCGCGTTGCTCTTTTACGTGCTGACGGTGATGGGTCTCTTCATCCTGCGACGGACGCAACCGGAGGTGGAGCGACCCTACCGGGTACATGGGTATCCGTGGGTGCCTGGCCTCTACGTGGTGATCGCCTCGGTCATTATGATTGACCTGTTATTCGTGAAGCCCGCCTACACGTGGCCGGGGTTATTGATCGTGTTGACGGGGGTGCCGGTGTACCTGCTCTGGCAACGCCGTGCCGCGGTGGTGCTTCAAGGGTGACCTGTTTGTGAAAAGGGTCGGGAGCGGGACGGGTTAGCTTGTTCTTGGTGCCACCCACTTGTACACCAACCCGCACTGCTACTACGAAAGCGAAAGAAGAATACCATGCACAAGACACATTCCTGGCGACTGATCAGCCTCCTCGCGGTCAGCATTGTTCTGATGGGAGTTGTGACTCCTTCCACATGGGCGGACGCGCCCAATCTGAAGAAAAAACGGGTCGTGATTGGTGGATTGTTTTCCCTCACGGGGAGTTGGGCCACGCTGGGCCGCGCGAGCCAAGCGGCCCTGTCCATCGCCATTGCGGACGCGAACGCCTATCTCGCGGACCGGAACGCCAGCTTCCGACTGGAAGGGCGAGTGGAGGATACGCAACTCGTGCCCGCGCTGGCGCTGGAGAAAGCCCAGCTTTTCGCGCGCCAAGAGGTGCGTCTGTTGCTCGGTCCGCAGTCGAGCGCGGAAGTCGCGGCGCTTCGCGCCTTTGTCGATGCCAACGATCTCTTCCTCTTCAGTCCCTCCAGTACTGCGGGGACCCTGGCGATAGCGGATGATCGCATTTTTCGCTTCACCCCATCCGATGGACCAGAAGGCGAGGCGATCAGCGCGCTGATGGATGAGGATGGCATTAAGGCGATTGTCCCGTTGTGGCGTGACGATCCTGGTAACAATGGCTTACAGGACGCGACGCGGCGTTCCTTCACGGCGTTGGGAGGCGTGGTGCTTCCTGGCGTGCGGTATAGCGCGACCGCGACCGACTTTAGCACCGCAGTGGCCGACATCGCGGCTCAGGTTGCGACCGCGCGAGTCCAACACGGCGCTAACGCGGTGGCGGTCTATCTGGTGGCTTTTGATGAGGCGGTGGCGATTTTCGCTCGTGCGTCACAGAATGAGACGCTTGCCGCCGTGCGCTGGTACGGCAGTGACGGCACCGCGTTGAGCGCGGCGCTGCTGAATGACCCCATTGCCGCCGCGTTCGCCGAGAGTGTGGGCTATCCGAATCCACTCTTTGGACTGGAAGCAGCGGCCACCACGAAATGGCAACCCATCGCGCAACGCATTCAGCAACAGACCGGCAATGTACCCGAATCGTTCGCGTTGGGGGTGTATGATGCCGTGTGGGTGATCGCGAAAACCTTGGCCACGCAGCGCGGCAAAGTGAGGGTGGAGACCTTGACGCGCGCTTTTCCCCAAGAAGCCGCGTCCTTTTTTGGCACGACAGGCTGGACGGTGCTCAACGCGGCGGGTGATCGCCAATTCGGTAATTTCGATTTCTGGGCGATTCGGGAAGAAGGGGGCGTGCTGCGATGGAAACCGGTCGCTCATTACAACACCGCCTCTGGCGATTTGCGGCGCGAGGAATAATGGTTGAAATCCTCTTGTGCACGACAATGCGCGTATTCCAGATGTGACGCACGGTTTCAAGAGCAAACTCCCGGCTGTCTCCTCTCAAAATAGGAGATTCCTGAGAAGAAGAGGTGTAATTGACCCCTGCTGCCTATTCGTAAAAACCTTGCCTCTGGTTGGGTCAATAGGGTAAATGCCCCATAACTGTAGCGAAATTCCCTACTTACTTAAGTTGTCGAATGCGTTTGTCGATAGGCACCTCTACAAGAGTAGAGTAGAGTGCGGATGCGCCGTAGCGTTGGTGCGCGGTGATAACTCGGTAAGGACACAATGCGTATGATATCCCCAGAACAGATGGTTCCTCTCTTCTTAGAAGCATGTCCAGGACTTCAGCCCTCCTGGTCTCGATATGTCGTGCAGACGATGAACAGTAAGGGCCCGTCCACGCAGCAAAGCCCGGT
>JABFSC010000733.1 GCA_013140885.1 Deltaproteobacteria bacterium
CTCTCGGAGATCGCGGTCATGCGTCCCGGTGGCAGATAGGCGAGTAGTGGCGCTTGGCGGATGATCTCTTGATCCTCACGCTCGGAGGTGCGCACCACGATGTGCTGCGCACCTCCGAGCGTGAGGATCAAGAGATCATCCGCCAAGCGCCACTACTCGCCTATCTGCCACCGGGACGCATGACCGCGATCTCCGAGAGTTATTCGTTTCCGTTTCCACTCGACTTCAAGCGGTAAGGGGGGAAGGATGGATCACGCGCTCGCGCACGACCTCGTGGCCTACTTGCGGGACGCTCTGCCCGACATGGTGGCGTTGGTCCAACAATTCGTGACTCACGAATCGCCGTCCACCGTGCCGGAGTCGCAACAGCCGGTGCTGCAACTGCTGACCGAGACACTCCAACAGTGTGGCTACGACGTACAGCGGATTCCGGGGCGACAGACAGGCGGGCATGTACTGGCGCGTCCCCACCAGCGACGGCGACCACAACCCATGCAACTCCTGCTGGGCCATTGTGACACCGTGTGGCCCGTCGGGACCCTGAAGGACATGCCGCTGGAACTCGGCGAAGGCATCCTGCGTGGCCCGGGGGTGTACGACATGAAAGCGGGCTTGGTGCAGATGCTCTACGCCTTGCGCGCCCTCCAGACGTTGCACCTCGAACCCACGGTGACACCGGTGGTGTTCATCAACTCGGATGAGGAAATCGGCAGTCGCGAGTCCACGCCGCATATTCGGCGGCTGGCACGGATCGCCGACCGCGCCTTTGTCCTGGAGCCTTCCTTGGGGCTAGACGGGAAACTCAAGATCGCCCGCAAAGGGGTGGGCAATTTCACCGTGACCGTCAAGGGAAAAGCCGCGCACTCCGGTCTGAATCCCGAAGGGGGAGCCAGCGCCATCCTGGAATTGTCCTACGTCATTCAACAGCTCTTCGCGCTGAACGATCCAGAGCGTGGGGTAACGGTGAATGTAGGGATGATTGATGGCGGGCTGCGTCCCAATGTGGTGGCGCCGGAAAGTCGCGCCCTGGTGGACGTGCGCATCCTGACCCTGGAGGACGCGCACCGGGTCGAGGAGCGCATCCGGCGGCTCCAAGCGATGACCCCAGGGGTGACATTGGAGATCACCGGACGCATAGGCCGCCCGCCGATGGAGCCCACCCCGCGCAATACCGCCTTGTGGGAACAGGCGCGAACCCTGGGACGGCTCTTACCGTTGGAAGTGGAAGGTGGAGTCGCTGGCGGGGCGTCGGATGGCAACACCACCAGCCTTTTCACCGCGACCTTGGATGGACTAGGAGCGGTGGGCGATGGGGCGCACGCGCGGCATGAGTTCATCCAGGTGCCGCGCATGGTCGAACGCGCCGCGTTCTTGGCGTTGCTCTTGCTAACTCCTTCCGTGCGGACCATATCGTCATAAATCGAGGAGCCCTGTATGGACACCCGTTACTTCTTTGCTTCGCTGACGAGAATCTCTCCTCTCGCCGACACCGCGTGGACGGTGGATACACTCCCGAAAGAACACTGGGCCACTGGGGATTATGTGGTCGGCGAGGTCAGTGCCCCGCATCGCGGGCTCTCTTCGATTGAACTCGCCAATGGCCGCATGATCGAGGTCACCGAAGGCGATCACATCGTGGGCGCGTTCGGACAACGGTGCGCCACGCTGGAAGCGGTGGGCGATTGGCGCGCGATAGGGGCGGACTTACGCATGGAAGCGCTGACATCCGCCGGTCTGTTCGGCAAGCTGACGTCGAAATCCGCGTTTCTCCCAGCCTTGTTGCCGCTGCACTACCGCGGGCATGTGATCGTCGCCGGCAAGAAAAGCACCATGCGGGACTTTGTCCCCATCCTGCCAGAGCGGCCGTTCACGTTACCGGTGGTGTTGATTGTTGGGACTTCCATGTCCGCCGGGAAAACCAGTTCCGCGCGGATTATCGTCCGACTCCTCAAGGAGGCGGGGCTGAAGGTGATCGGGGCGAAGTTGACGGGTGCGGGCCGGTATCGCGACGTGCTCAGTGTGAAAGACGCCGGGGCGGATTGGATTTTCGATTTCGTGGACGTCGGGTTGCCCTCCACGGTGTGCCCGGAGGAAGAGTATCGCACCGCCCTGCGGCAATTACTCACGCGCATGATGGCGGTGGGCGCGGATGTGGTCGTCGCCGAAGCCGGGGCCTCGCCACTGGAACCCTACAATGGCGCGACGGCGATCGCGGAACTCGAACACAATGTCCGCTGCACGGTCCTGTGCGCCTCTGATCCCTACGGGGTGGTGGGTGTGGCGACGGCATTCAAGCGGCAACCGAACCTGGTGGCGGGCGCGGCGGCGAATACCGAGGCGGGCATTCAACTGGTCGAGAAGCTGTCGGGCATGAAAGCGTTGGATCTGATGGACAAGGACTCGGTGCCGCGGTTGCGCGCGATCCTCAAGGAGACATTGAAGTTCTGAGACGAAGAGTGGCCAGGAAGGAAGAACAATAAGATGACGATGAAGAACAAGCCCAACCAAGCAATAGGAGGGAAGGCAACATGCCACGGCAACACGATCCGCGCACCGTACCGCCACTGACGCTGAGTGATGATGAACTCTACACCCGTGTCGCGCGTAAAGCCTACGAATTATACCAAGCACGAGGAGAAGAGCCGGGCGATGATGTTGAGGACTGGCTCACCGCCGAGCGGCTGGTGAAAGCGGAACTCCTGCACGGCCCTGCGTCCGAGTCAGACGAGCCCCCGCTCGACGAACCTTGAGGGAGGAACCATGAAATCGTTACTGGTTAATGAATGGATGCGGACGGAGGTCATCACCGTCAATCCCGAACTGCGCGTCGAACGGGCGTGGGAACTGATGGAACGGCGGCATATTCGTCACTTGCCGGTCGTACAGCAGGGGCAACTCGTCGGCATGGTGACTGAACGAGATCTGAAACGGGCGGTCTTCGCCGCCACGCCACTCGTGACGGTATGGACAGCAGGCAAGCCGCAGCCGACCGGTACCCCTGGCGATCTCGCGGTGCAAGCGATTATGACGCAAGCCGTCCGCACCGCCAAACCGACCGATACGCTCCTCAATGCCGCAGTGCTGATGCAGAACGAGAAGGTCGGTGCGCTGCCAGTCGTCGATGACGCTGGCCAGTTGGTCGGGCTGCTCAGCCAAAGCGATTTGCTCAAAGCGCTGGTGTTCCTCCTGGAACGTAACCAGCTTGCTCCTCCCGCACGGGAGGACTCGTAAAGGGATATTTGCCGAAGGAGCTATGTATGAAAATCACCAGTTCAAGACAAACGTCCACGGTCCTGACATTGCTGCTCGTCTGTCCGCTCGTGCTGGCGAGCTGCGCGGGTGGACCACTCAGCACGCGAGAAAAAAGCACCTTGGGAGGGGCGGCCTTAGGCGCGGGGACCGGAGCCATTATTGGGAGCGTCACCGGTAGTGCTGGTAAAGGCGCTCTGATCGGCGGGGCGCTTGGCGGCGTCGCGGGAGCCGCGACTGGCGGGGCACTGCAGTCCCAGGAACAGGAACAGGCCGAGCAACAGCGACGTATCGAAGAGCAACAGCGAGATATCGAAGAGCAGCGGCGTGAGTTGGAGGAACTCAAACGCCGTGAGCGGCGGGAATACTGAAGGAAGAGGCGTATGGCTCGCTCTGCTCTATGGCTTATGGCAGGAGGCTTTCACCATAGAGTGAGCGTAGCGAACGAGCCATACGCCATACGCTATAGGCCATACGCCATACGCTATGCCGCCCGCATTTCCCCCTGAAACCGCACCGGCAACGCCACCACGAACGTCGTCCCCTTGCCCAGCTCACTACGATAGGTCAGCGTCCCCCCGTGCGCATTGACGAGTTGACGCACGATAGGCAGCCCCAGCCCGGTCCCTTCCTTCTTCGTCGTTATGAAAGGTTCGAAGATGTTGATGCCGTCGGGAATCCCCGTGCCCGTATCCGTGATTTCCACATAGACGTGTTCGTCTTTGTTGTGGACCCGCACGGTCAGCGTGCCACCGTTGGGCATCGCTTCAAGCGCGTTCTTACACAAGTTGAGCACCACCTGCTTCATCTTGCCTTGATCGACGGTGACGACGGGCAGATCGGCGGCGAACACCTGCTTCACGGCCACACCCCGCTCGGTGTAGAGGGCGAACTCGGTACTCATCACCTCACGAATGACATCGGAGAGTTTCGTGGGACGGAAGTCCAATTGCTGCCGCCCCGAGAGCGCGCGAAACTCCGCCAGCAGATTGGCGAGCCGGTTCGTCTGGTTGCGCAAGGCGCGAACCGATACCTGGATCGTTTCGTCCTTGGCGATTTTTTCCAACTGCCGCTCGAGGAGCTGGATCGCTATGGACATGCCATTGAGCGGATTGCCGATCTCGTGCACCAGTTTCGCCGCCGTCGTGCCGATGGTCGCTAACCGCTCGCGATCGAGCAGTTGCTCTTGTAGCCGTACCCGGTCGGACACATCGCGAATGAACGCGACGTAGCGAACATCATCCTCCGCGCCCACTTCCGTCACCGACAGTTCCATCGGAAACACCTCGCCGTTCTTGCGACGAGCGGACACGACACGCACCCGCCCAATGGCGCGGGCTTCTCCCGTGCGTTCATAGCGCTCGACATACTCGTCATGCTCACTGGCGTAGGGGGCGGGCATCAGCATCTGCAAGCGTTGTCCTTGCACATCCGCCAGCGGATAGCCAAAGATCTTTTCCGCCGCGGGGTTGAACAGCACAATGCGACTCCGGCGATCAATGGCGATCACCGCGTCTTGGGTGGTGGCCATGAGTTGCTTGACCCAGGTGTCGGCGCGTTTGTGGGCGCTCATGTCCTGGATATGCGCCATGAGGTAGGCGGGGACGCCTTGCGGATCGCGCACCAGGGAGACTTGCACACTGGTCCAGATCGTCCGCCCCTGTTTGTGGAGATAGCGCTTCTCGCGTTGATACGCGGAGACTTCTCCACTCAGAAGTCGTTGCACATTGGCCACGTCCGTCGCCACATCGTCGGGATGCGTCAGCGCTTGAAAGGTGGTGGCAAGTAGCTCCGCCTCGGCATATCCCAACAGCTCACTCAACGTGGTGTTCGCGTCCAACCACCGGCCATCGGGGGCGATCAACGCAATGCCAATCGGGGCGTGCTCGAAGGTGTTGCGAAATCGGACCTCACTGGCTTGAATCTCCATTATGATCTCGGCGACCTGGCGTTCGAGACCACCACCACGGGAGTCGCGCAGCAGTTGGCCGAGCTGCTCAGTGAGTCCGTGCCCTTGTTCAATCCTCATATCGTTTCAGGCTCCTTCTTCATGTTCCATGGCGGCGCCGCCAAAAATTTCGTGACTTCATCACCAAACCGAAATTTAGTGATGACACCATCCAGGCCAAGCTCGGCTACCACATCATGGTAGAATCGCACGTCGTCCAACGTCATCAGCACAACGCGAGGAGAGAACGGCCCTCGCTTGAGCTGGCGCGTCTCCACCACGCTTTCCATGTCCGGCAACCGCGCGTCCACGAACACGACGTCGAAGGGTCGGGCTTGCACCGCGGCGCTGGCTTCCGTCAGCGACTGCGCGGTGCAGACCTCCCCAATCCCATCGTGGGAGAGCAGCCACTCAGTCGCGGCATGCCGAAATGCGAAATTCGCCGCGGTCACAAGGATCGTTAGTGATGACATGATGATGTTCTCTTCTTCCGCTACCTCTCGCGTTGTACTTCATGCCCTCGCGGAACGCACGTCAGAAATCCCGCGATCTCGCCGACGACAATCGGCAAAATCGCGGGAAGAGAATGCCTCGAATGGATGAAGGATTTCCTGCACTCGTGTCGGGGAAGCCACAGCGTGGCGAGCCACGGGTGGCGAGCCACGGGTGGCTATTCTCCCAACGGCACGATGCCCTTGCGGATGGCGTAGCGCACGAGCCCGGCCACATCGTGAATGGCGAGACGCTCCATCAAGCGTAACCGGCGGGATTCCGCGGCTTTTGGGGAAATATGCAGCCGCGCGGCGATCTCTTTCGTTCCGTGGCCTTCGGCGATCAGTTGCAACAACTCGCGTTCGTGCGGGCGGAGGACCTCGGGTGGTGGAGCGCTATCGTCAGCACCACCAGGAGTGAGGGAGCGACGGTAGCCGTTCGCCACATGTTTGGCGACCGCCGGACTCAGATAGGTCTCGCCACGCATCACTGCCCGGAGCGCCTGCTCGAGTTCCGCGCGCGTGGCGGACTTGGGCACATACCCGACGGCACCGGCTTGCACGGCGGGGAGGACATGGGTCGCGGTGGTGTGCATCGAGAGCATCACCACGCGAATATGTGGATAGTCTTTCGTGAGATAGCCGGTCGTCGATATGCCATCCAGCTCCGCCATCGAGACATCCATCAACACCACGTCCACCTCGGAGGCGTGAGTTTTGAGAAACCGTAGCGCGTCTCGGCCATGCGCGGCCTCACCGACCACGTGGACATCCGGCATCAATTCCAACATCGTGCGAATGCCCGTGCGCACGACCGCGTGATCATCAACGAGTAGTACCCGGATCGCTGGCATGTCGAACCTCCCCCATTGGCGTGAGCGGTACCCACACGTGAATCTCCGTCCCGTGTCCCGGCGTCGAGCGAATCTCGAGTCGCCCCCCAACCAGCCGCATCCGTTCTTCCATCCCCCGCAGGCCGATGCCCACCTGTTGTCCGGCGCGCTGGCAAGTCGCTTCGACAGCAAAGCCCTTGCCGTGGTCC
>JABFSC010000267.1 GCA_013140885.1 Deltaproteobacteria bacterium
CGCCATGGGCGCGGCGTTCATCTGTCCGGAAGCGTGCGGTGCGGAGGCGGCATGGGCTGGCGGGGAGGTGATCGCGGCGCCGTCGCTGCTGGCGCTGGTCAATCACTTTCGCGGCGGAACCGTCCTGCGAACCCCGGAACGCGGCGATCTCGTTGCCGGCGGGGCGGTTCCGGATTTGCGCGACGTGCGCGGCCAGGAACAAGCCAAACGCGCGCTCGAAATCGCCGCCGCCGGCGCGCACAATATTTTGTTCGTTGGCCCGCCGGGCGCTGGAAAATCAATGCTGGCGCAGCGTTTGCCAGGGCTGATGCCGCCGCTTTCGTCTGAGGAATTGCTCGAAGTTTCCATGCTCCACTCGGTAGCCGGCCTGCTGGAGCGCGGGCGGCTGACGCGCACGCGCCCATTCCGCGCCCCCCACCATTCCGCGTCGATGGCCGCTTTGGTCGGCGGTGGGTTACGCGCCAAGCCCGGCGAAATTTCATTGGCGCACCAGGGCGTGCTCTTTCTGGACGAATTGCCGGAATTTTCTCAACAAGCGCTCGATGCGCTGCGGCAGCCGCTTGAAAGCGGCCACGTTCTCATTGCCCGCGCCAATCATCACGTCACTTATCCCGCGCGCATTTTGTTGGCGGCGGCGATGAATCCATGTTGACGCGTTGCTCTTTGCCCGCCAGTTCCGAAGGAGTATTGGGCGGGCCATCCCCGCCTCCGCCGCCACCGCGAGGTGGCGGGTCAGTAGCTGGCGGCGGCATGTACGACAGGCTAATTTCTATCGTCTCACCTATGGTGATATTCTCGACAATGGCTTCAACGATGGCTCGCTTTTCCCCGAATGAGAGCGAAGCCCAGCGCCCATAGAGGTCGCGGGCGCTTGCCACCACCTCTTCGCTCGAAAGGTGGTTAATTTTTCTGAGATCGATCTCGGCGCAGAGCTTTGCCACCTCATCGTCGATTTCTTCCTGACGAGTTTTCAGCTTTCCGTGCAATTCGCCGAAGGTCTTCGCGGGAAGTTCTTCGGCGATGAAGGCGCGGTATATGCGGTCCACTTCACCAACACCCTTGCGCCGCTCGTTTTCAAGTACCCGGACCTGCTCTTCCTTGACGCCAATCTCCTGATCGTCCTTCTCAAGGAAGGCGCGAATATCGGCGTCGGACAGAAAGAAGCTATGGAGTTCATGCCGGAACACCTCTTCCAGGTCGTCGGTGGGCATTTTGCGATTGCAGGCCCGGCATACGTATTTTGGCGACGGGCTCTTGACGTACATTTTCTCTCCGCAGGCGCAAAACAGCAGCCCTGAGAACAAATGCTCCCCAGGCTTTGACTTTCGTGCCCCCGCCGCCTGCTTGTCGAGAATGGCGTTGACCCGTTCCCACAGCTCGGGCGGGACAATCGCCGGGACCTCACGCAGCACCCATTCCTCTTCTGCCTTTAAGGTCGCGGCTTTCCCACGCCCCTGCGAACGGGTGTAGTTGGCGCGGTGAATGCCCTTGGCGGTGGGGTCACGAAGTAGGCGGGTGACGGTCGTATCGCTGAACTTCGCGCCGTTGCGCGTTCGATAGCCGCGTTCGTTCAGGATTGCGGCGACCCGCTTCTTGCGTTGATGTTCAATGAAGAGATCGTAGATGAGCTTCCGGATCGGTGCTTCTTCCGGGTGCGGCACCAGCTTCCTATCAACCCAGTGATAGCCAAGGCAGGGCTGGCCGCCGATGGGCTTGCCCATCTTGGCCCTTATGGGCACCGAGGCTGATATACGTTCAGAAATCTCCTCTCGCTCCCACTGCGCCATGGCGGCGATCATGGTGTAGAAGAGGCGGCCGGCGGGGGAGGAGGTGTCAATCGATTCTTGAAGCGAAATCAGGTCCGCACCGTCCTCACGGAAAATCTCTGAGAATTCCAACAATTCCTTGGTGTTGCGCGCGAGGCGGGCCAGCTTTGAGAAGATAAGGCCCGAGATTTTCTTGGTGTGAACGTCTTTGAGCATCCGCTTGGCTTCGGGATGCTGCATCACCGATTTCCCGGAGACGCCGGAAAGATCGTACAGGGTGAAGACATCCCAGCCCTTGGCCTCCGCGTATAGCCGGGCGCGCTTTTCGTGGTGCGCTGGGCTTTCGCCCCGCGCCTGGTCCTCGGTCGAAACCCTAATCCAGATGCCGACCGACTTTATTTCCTGTTGTCGCGCCACGGTCTCGCTCCGTTCAACTCGCGACCTTAGTATAGCTTCCCAAAAAACGCGACCATCACCGTACAAAGGTGCGCCAGAAATCGGTCGAATCGTACTGCGGCGCGAGCACTTCGCTATTTCCGTTTGGGCTTTGGTTTGTCCGGCGTGACGGCTTCGCGCTCTTCCAAGATGCGTCCAGCCATCGCGCGAACATCCTTCGGTGCAGCCTTGCCGGTCGCAAGCGCTTTGCCTGCCTTGCTTGCCATTGGATTTGACGGTGGCCTCACCGGGGTTGTCTTGCGTGCCATGGGTTAGCTCCTTTTCAGATCACCTGCGAAATAACTGAGGGCGAGTCCGGTTAACGAGAGGTAAACAAACATAGATCGGCACCTTGCGCTGACACAGAACTCGGCGCATTTATATCGCGTCCGATATGGTTAACTGGCAAAAGGGGCGGCCATGATTGTTCCGAAACAAGTGTTTCTAGGCTGCTCTTTCCAAAAACGAACCAACACGTACATTCATCTTGCCCAGGACGCCGCTGAGGAATTCGGCGCACACCTTGTCTTTGGCGACAACAATCCGCGAGCTGTGCAAATCCGCGACACGGCGTTCAACTTAATTGAATCGAGCCGCCTTGTTATTCTCGACCTTTCGAGGGAGAGCGTGAATGTGGGGGTGGAATACGGCTTTTCGCAGGGGCTGAAGAAGAAGCATGTATATTTGCTCGCACAGAAACCCGCGTTTGGCGACGTTCAATTACCTGCCATGTTCAAGGGGTTGCAATACAAGACTTATTCAGGCCTCGGTGGTTTCAACAACAAGATCATTGAGTGCCTCGCGCAACACTTTGTGCGCAGCCGCATGTTCATTGATGAAATGGACCGCGAATTTCAGTGGTTGCAGCGAGAGGTCCTTGATCTTGTCGGGGAACTGGGCCGAGCAACGCGGAGCGATCTCTCGGACGCATTGAATTGCCACGCCCCCGACGTAACTAAGGCCGCCGCCGTCTTAGTCGACCGTGGCGTTATCGGTCGTGATCCTAACGGCCCTGATCCGATCTATTTTAAATTGAACGCTCCAGTTTTCGCTTAGAAACAATCGGCTCACGTCATAGAAGGTTCGCATGAGCGGTTGGGATAAGCACCCCGAATACGGCAGCCCCGGAAGCTGGTGGTCTATCGCACTCTCGGCCGCCGTGGTTCTCGCGCTCGGCTTTTCCCTCGCCAATTGCGCCCAAGAAAGCGCGAAGGCCAAGGCGGAAGTGGAAACAACTGGTGCATCTGAAATTGTCGGTGTTGCCAGTGTGATCGATGGAGACACCATTGAAATTCACGGGCAACGCATACGGCTTGATGGTGTGGACGCGCCCGAAAGAAACAAGGTCTGTGGCGACACCAACGTCTATCAGCGCGCCTCACTGGCGTTGTCAGATTTCATCGGCGCGCAAACGGTCCATTGTGCGATAACCGATGAACCAGACCGCTATGGCCGGCAAGTCGCGCAGTGCAGTGTCGGTGGCACCGATATGGCGGCGCACCTGGTTGAACAAGGTTGGGCGCGCGACTGGCCGCGATATAGCGACGGAGCATACGCGGACGAAGAGGCGCGCGCCCGCGCATCGCACAGCGGGCTATGGGGCCTACAGTGCCCCAGCGATTTATGGGGCGACCGCGATTATTCGCGCTAGGCGTATTGACCAAAGTTGCTCGGGACCCTCCATCAAGCATGGCCCCGCCTGCTTGCCGGACCCGCCCTCCGGTTCGCGGTGCGAGGGCGGCTCCGGCAAGCAGGCTAACGGGAGCCGACCTCTATGCGCTGCGCGCGGCCAGGTAGGTGAGGGCGAGCGCTCCCGCCTGAAACATCGCCATGGCGTGCGCCTCGGTTTCCCAGATACGCTTGGGCTTGGGGAGTCGGCGCTCTAATGCAGGGAATTGTTTGGCGACCGCCTCAGCGATTTTGTGTTTGTTTGCCTTCGGGTGAAGCCTAAGCGCGACGCGCACGTCGCGAATGCCGTAGCGGACAACATTGAGCCCCCTGGCAACGCCCAGCTCCGCGAACAAATCGAGCAATTCCTGTATGCGAGGGTGCCGGCGTGACCCCGGCGCACGGTGATCCTCGATCACCAGGACTTCAGGTCGAAATTCATCGAGTAGTTGATCCGCCGCCACCTGACACTTGGCATTGCGATGATTGGCGTCACGGATTTCGCGCACCCGCCAATCGATAGCCTTGCCGGCCACGTCAACCACGAACAGCCCGAAGCCGCGCGATACGGGCGCTAGCGCGAGCACAAATCGGTGGAGCGCGCTCATACATCAAAAAGGGTTGGCGGCCTTTCCACGAGCTTTGAGAGATGCGTCAAACGTGCGGCGTGACGAACGTCGTTGGCAAACATGGCGAGCGCATCAAGCCGCTCACGAGCACGCGCCGCCACCACGCCCTTCACCTCATTGAAGAGCGGTGCGAACAATTGGCTGGTGGATGCGTCCAGGATGTATTCGCAGGCAAAGGCAGTGCGAATATCGGGCTCACGGGTGAGCCGCTCAAACCGCGAGACCGAGGAAGAATCCTTGAAGCCAAGCAGGAAGGCGATGTCTTCTTGCACCAAGCCGGTCTCTCTCCGGCGCACACGAAATTGAATATTTGAAGGTTCAGGCATACGATGTATCGGCGCGCGGTGCCGGTTACTAGCTTGGAGCCGCGCGGCGTCCCGTCATTGTCGCAAGCCACGTGTGGCCTGCGGTATGCTGGGAAATTTGCCAGCCCCGGCACGCCTTACGGCGTGCCGGGGCTCGGCAATTGGCAACCTGGGTAGACGTGGGGGACATTGGGGACATGGGAAAGGTCGTGCGCACGCCTTATACAATGACGCGCGTAGTGCCCTTTCGTTACTTTGCGTGTTGCACACGCTCCCTTGTCTAAGGCGTAGCGACGTCCCCCACGTCCCCCACCTCCACCCGACCCTGGCGGTCCAGCGGCTCAAACGTCAGTTCCAGCGCCCTTGTGGTGTCGAATGCCGCCACACGCTCGGCATCCTCGTCAGTCACGTTATAGCGGTCGTACAAGTACGAGAGCTTCGCCCGTTCCATGGCTGGAATAACATAGACGCCATGGCTCTTCTGCGGACGTATCCCCAGGCGTTTGCGCAGCACGCCACCAATGAAGCGTGGAGTTGGGGGTGTGAGGTGATCGGCAGCAAACGCGCGGCCATACAGGTCGGCGATGTCGGCAAGCGCGATAGCTGGTGAGGGGCCATTCACGGAGAGGTGCCGCAGAACGGCCAACAGCTGAGCCTCGTTAGAAACGCCACGCTCATCAACGAGCGCGCGATTGCGAGCACGCGCGTACGCCCGAAGCGCCTCACGCGTTTCTTGCGCTTCAATGTTGGCAAGAAGCGGCGAGAACACCTGATTGAGGCGCGGCTCGAAGCTGCGGTCGATTGGCTCAAACCAATTGCCCGCCTCGGCAAAGCGACGGAACCGATACATCAGTAATTTATTGCGAAGCTCCAGCACTTCGTCCGCCTGTGACGCTGACAAATTGATGGGAATGTCAGAACGAAGGGCACGCCCATCGCTGCGCTCTGAGATGAATCGACTTTCCAGCGCACGGTCATCGAACTCACCGCGCATAGCGACAATCTTTGGCCCATACACTTGGTATGCAACGGGTCGGTATTCCTTTCCATTCACCGACTCTGAGCGCAGCACCGGGAACCCGCGCGTGTTGCCATTGTTGAGGATTTTCACCAACTGGGCGCGCTCATCCGAGAAGCGGAAATCTGCTTCGTCCAAGATGAGCGTTCCCTGAAAGCGGTCGAGCAGGTGGAAGAGGGGTGAGACGGTTGAAGCGCCGCCAGCGAAGATCGGCGTTCGACAAATCGCGCCCACCACCTGCAAGAAGCGTGTTTTACCGCTTCCATATTCACCGTGCAGCCGCAGATATGGCAATTCCTGAAAGCGGTCATACACCCAGGTGAAGAGCACGTACTCAACGGCGAGCTTCTCAAATGGCGTGGCCACATCGACGTATTTGTGAATGTACGCAGCGACCTCAGCCACGAGCGTCGCCGTATCCTCGAAGATTGTGGCCGCCGACGGAAACAGAACCACGCGGTGTTTCAGAAGCGGATTGTCTCCACGGTACGGAACCAGGCGCTCGTCGCCGAGTGCGATTTCATGGGTGATGCCAACACGCTCACCGTCCCACACCGCAAACGCGGTGCTGCCGCTCTCGGGCATGTACAACGTTTCAACGAGGCGGCCATCGGCAAGCACTGCGGAAACGATTGTTCTTGTCGCCGGGCTTCGCGGCTCAGGTTTTTCTTCCATGTGATGTTGGACGGGTTTCATCCCGCAAGCATGCTTGTGTGTGACCCGAGCACGAAGACCGGGGAACTGGCCGGTGTTGGCACATTCCCCCGTCTTCGCCACCTTCAATCGAACGGTACCCTTTGGAATGGAGGTGGTGAATTTGTCACCATCCAACACCCGGAGGCATCAATGCCGCAGGAATACATCACCAAAGAAGAGCGAGAGACCATGCTCGCGTATGGACAGCAATCTGCTCGCGGACAAGAGATCGATCCGTTTCCAGTCGTGAAGCTTTTCACGCCGGACGCCGGCGCGACGTGGCTTTTGACTGAGCTTGATCCTGACGATCCAGATATTGCCTTTGGTCTTTGCGATCTTGGCATGGGATACCCCGAGTTAGGCTCAGTGCGGCTTTCGGAAGTCACATCGGTTCGCGGCAAGCTAGGGCTGCCAATTGAGCGTGACCTGTACTTCACCGCAGATCGCCCGCTCTCCGCATACGCGGACGAAGCGCGTGCTCTTGGAAGGATCGCAACATAACTCAAGGCCGCGCGATTGCGCGGCCTTCACTTTGCCCGCTGCGGCATGTTTCCCCGTCTTCGTGCTGATGCCTGCGAACCTTACGCTTCCTTGTGGCGCGCGTTTGGCGCGTCGCAGCAGGAGGAGACAGCACATGTCTTCAAACGTAAAGCTCCGTGTCTACACCATCGTCGAACGTGTCGGAGGAAGTCCATTTTGGCTTCGTCTCGGCAATGCCGCTCCCCACAAGGACGGCAAGGGCTTCTCGGTGAATCTCCAGGCGCTCCCTGTGTCAGGCCTCATCGTCGTGCGTCAGTACGATGAAGAATCCGACGTAGCGCCCATGGAAACCGACAAGCACGAGCGCGTTCCCGAGCTGGTGGAAGCTGCGTGAGCTTAGGGGTCGGCATCTCGCTGGCCCCTTTGCTTTGGCATATTTCCAGACATACGCAGCTGAAACGGCTCGGCACATCATGTATGCATGCCTCTGAAACAGCCATTTCGATTCGAGTTTATTCGCAAGCTCTGCGCTCACTTGACAGAGGAAGAGCTTGTTGAAGCCGAACGTCGGTTTGCCGCGTACCTCGATGTCGTTGCCGAGATCGTTGAGCGCCGCGCAAAAGGCGATTCGACAGAACCCCCAACGGCGCCCCATACTTCCGAGGTGCAATCCAAAAACCTGTGAAGCAATACTACGGCTACATCCGCGTCTCGACCGCCAAGCAAGGCACGCATGGTGTGTCGCTCATTGAGCAGAAAGCCGCAATTGAGCGGTATGCGGCACGCACCAATCTTTCCATCATCGAGTGGTTTGAGGAGCGCGAAACCGCTGCCAAGCGCGGGCGTCCCGTGTTTACGCGCATGCTCAATCTCCTGCGCAAGGCCAAGGCCAACGGCGTTCTCATTCATAAAATTGATCGATCGGCCCGCAATCTCAAGGACTGGGCAGACCTGGGCGAACTCATCGACGCCGGTGTTGAAGTGCATTTCGCGGCGGACGCGCTCGATCTCAATTCGAGGGGAGGGCGGCTTTCTGCCGACATCCAAGCTGTGGTCGCCGCCGACTACATCCGCAACTTGCGCGAGGAAACGCGCAAGGGTTTCTATGGACGCCTCAAGCAGGGGCTGTATCCGCTCGCTGCTCCCCTTGGGTATCTCGACCAAGGCGGCGGCAAAGCCAAGACGCCATGCCCGAAAGCCGCGCCGCTGGTCCGTACTGTTTTCGAGTTGTATGCAAGCGGCAAGCACTCACTGCGATCATTGCAAGATGAACTTATTCGCATTGGCTTGAGGAACAAGCGCGGCGGATCGATTTCTTTGAACGGCCTCTCCAAGATGCTCAGCAACCCGTTCTACTGTGGTTTGATCCGGCTTCGCGCCACCGGCGAGACGTTCAAGGCTGTTCACGAGCCGATTGTCAGCGTTGCGCAATTCGAGCGCATTCAGCAAATCCTCAAGGGAAAATACGGCGTCAGAGTCTTGCGACATGCATGGCTTTTCCGACGCTTGATGCGTTGCGCGCTGTGCGCGCACACGCTCATTGGCGAAAAACAAAAAGGGCGCGTCTATTATCGCTGCCACACACGAGCTTGTCCGACGACCACTGTGCAAGAGGATGTGGTCGAAGCCACACTGCGCGGCTTCCAAGCTCGCGCGCAACTTACCCCCGAAGAAGCAACGGAGGCGCGTTGGTGTCTTGAAGAACGGAAGCGTCACACAGAGACCAATCGAAGGGAAAACCAAGCCGGATTTTCACTTCAACTCGCGGATGCGCGGTCGCGCATGGATCGGTTGACCGACGCACTACTTGACGGCCTTCTTGACCGTGCGGCGTTTGAGGCGCGAAAAGGAAGCTTGCTGCTTGAGACCGCACGCCTCGAAGAACGCGCCGCTACCGCAACGGACGCCGACTCAGCCGATCGCCTGCAAGAAATGCTCGAACTGGCAACGAGCCTTATTTCAAGCTACGATTCCGCTGATGACGACGGGAAGCGCAGAATCGTCGAAATGACGACCTCGAACCTTTCCCTACGCGGAAAAGAACTAGAAATTACGCCGTCGGAACCGTTCCTGGCGCTCGTGAATCGGCACGTTGTCACCTGTGGTGACCATCAGCGAGACACACCTCGAACCAGGGAAGTTTGCCACAGGCGTGAGCAAATTGGCAAACTCATCGATACGATGATTACCGAGCTGCCTGCGAAAGACCCATCATACACAATTCCTGCGGCGTCGAGTGAAGAGATCGGCGACCGCTATGACCCATCGGTTTATTCGCTCATCCAGAGAAAGCGTTCGCAGTACACTGACACCGGAGCGCGCAAGAAATTTGACGCGGCGCTCCAAAAGTATGTCGATCAAGAGTCCGCAAAGAAGGACGCCGCCAACAAGAGTCGTGCTCGTTACGCCGGGACAGATCCCCATAACGCAGTAACGAGAGACTCTCCCAGAAATTCGGCGAGCTGACCCGTTGGGCGTTTCTCTCCAATCGTGCGTGCAACACGAATGGTCCAATGCACATTTTTCGGATCAAGGATTGCCATAAGCTCGACCATAAAGCCCTTAAGGTCGACAGTCCTCCGATCCCATGACTCAACTTCCGAAAGCCTATCGGCCTTATCTCCAAACTCCGGAGCGCGCTCCTTTATTGCCGCGCTTGCCTCAGTCCACGTCTTACCACACGTCAGCGCCAATACTTCGTCCGTCAAGTACAAATTTTCTGCTTCATGACAGCCAAGCCCCACAAACTTAATGTGCTTCTGTGGTCGGTCTACGTTGGCTGTCGGTACCGCCTTGTCTCCGTCAAGGAGCGCATACCCAGCGGGCCCTGGCGCATTCTCCCGTAACGCTTCAAAGAGTTTCTCAAGGTTTTTTTGGAACTGATCGATTTCGTCTCCATTCGCCGGAATAGTCGCGAAGGACACTTTATGGTGTCGAGGCACCTGGCTCCAGATACGATAATCGTCGTCTCCTTCAACAAGGAGTAGGGGTACTCCAAAGAGAGGTCCCATCAATGCGTGACCGCCTAAACACGCCGCCATTTCCTTCTTGTACTTGTCGAATGGTTCAATGTGGCATTCCTCCTTCACCCGATCGAGATAGAGAATACCTGCTTCCTCGCCGGAGAACTGGCCTACGGCAGCAAGTAGTGTCGTGCTGTGTGTGGCAATTGCCACCTGCAATTTGTACTTCTCAGCAACGCCAACTAAAAAGTCCGCGAATCGTACCTGAAGGTCGGGATGAATATGAGCATCAGGTTCATCAATTAGCATGAGCCGATTTTTCCGGCCCTCTATGTCCCAAATAGCCGCGACAGTGAGTATGTCCAGCCCGACAGTGAGAACCTGAGCTTCGCCGCTACTGAGGTGATCAATGTTCTGAACTGCCGTTGAATCGCTCGCGCGTTGCACCGCGTATGGCGGATTCTTTGTGCCGCTCAAGGCGATAGCAAAATCCGGCAGTAGCGTTGAAAGCCGTGCTTCAAGATCAGCGGGATCGCCGGGGAGCTGGTCTACCCTGACATTTCCGCGCGCAGCAAAGTAAACTTGAACACGAGTAACAATTTGCTCGCGATAATTGTTGAGGAAATTTCTCTGACCTTGGCCACTCCGTTGGCTTCCTTCCATCTGCTGTTGCAATAAATTCGGCTGATACTCGATGTTGCCAGTTCGCTCAGGAACGATGTAGTGCGTCCAATCTGGGTTCTGATCACGCCACGCGCGCAGAAATCGACTCTTGCCGCTCCCGTTCTTTCCAAAAACGATGGTGATCGCGCGTAACCCTTGCACGCGCCACGGAGTTGGCCCCAGGTCCGCTGGTTTGACCACTGCAATATCGGTGATGTAAATATTTGCCATGGTTGCGAGCATTTTACCTTGGCTGGGCAGGAATGATAGTGTTCGCCAATGAGAGAACCACACTTCGTATTCATTCGTGAACTAATGAAAGATCATCCAGAAGAAGAGATCATCAGGGCCGAAGAAAACTTCGCTCGCTACCTTGACGTGGTGTCTGATATTGCCGAGCGCAAAGCGCGCGATAGCGCGGTTTCAAAAAGCATGGAAAGTTCGAGTCCCCATGGGGGTCGGAGCGATGTGCCAAGTCCCGAAAATGAGAAAACGGCCTAGTGGAGCCGTTTCTCATGTCAATGCTGGGAAATTTGCCAATGTGACCCTCAGCGAGACACACCTCGAACTTCTTGCCGATGCGGGCAACTTGGCTTGCGACATGTGATCGATCGAGCGCTCGAAAAGAATGACACAAGAGAGGCCAACCGACCGCCGCGCGCAGCACAATGACCTCGTCCCGCGACTCGCGGTATAATGACGTCATGTCGAACACATGGGAAGATTGCTTCCGGCCCTGGGCGGCTCCGCCTGGAAAGACTGAAGAGCAACGGTGCGAGAATGCCGTGAGTGCGATCAGAAACGCACTTACAGCCAGCCCGAAGCTCGAGGAGCATTTCTGTTGTCTTGCAAGGGTCGTATCGCAACAACACCAATGTTCGTGGCGAAAGGGCCGCGATGCTTTCTTCGCCGCGCAGCCCGTCCAGCACGACGCGGATCTTGTCCTCGGCTGAATAATGCTTGCGCGTGGCGCGGCGGATGTCCTTGACCAGCCGCTCAGACAGCGACTGCGGACCTACTGATTTCTGTCTCATCTGCACCCCTTCGGTGACTACGATGGGCCAGAAATCCTCCCTTATTCAACGCCGTCGATCTGTCTCATGAGACCTGACGGCGGACAGAACTGACGCACAGACAGGATCGCTTGATTTCGAGCTACGCAGAGGGCCAGAGCCTGTTCTCCATAAACTGACGAGCAGCTTTCCCCGCAGCTATCAATGGGAGCCGACGCGTTTGCTTAAGCACCAGCAACGTCGCCGAGTTCGAATTGAGTGTTATAATGCTGCAATGACCCTTAGCTCTCCAGACTCCGCCTTAATCTATACCGAAACGCTTACCTTCGTTGAGCGGCGAAGCGAGTACCCAGGCGTTGCCACGTATATTTTCCGACCAGCGCAGCCGATTCAATTTGAAGCGGGACAGTATGCGCATATCCGCATGCTAAATATGCCTGAGGGGACAAGACGCGTTCACGAGCTTTCGTTCGCTTCTTCGCCGCAGGATGCGAACCTTTGGTTTGGTGTCGATGGTCGATCTGGTAGCAACTATCAGCAAAGCCTTCAGTCCCTACAACCAGGCGATCTCGCTGAACTATTCAAGATACGGGGTCATATGACCTGGCCGCCACTGGTTTCAGATGTGGTGATGATCGCAGGTGGTGTCGGCGTCACGCCCTTTCGATCCATGATTCTCGACGCGCACGAACGGACTCTTCCGATCACGATTGCCCTCGTACACGTGTCAAGCAGTGAGTTTCTCTACGCAGATGCACTCAGAGACCTCGTTCATGAGTACGTCACTATCAATCGATCACTTCTCACGGGCACAATTGAGCTCATGGCCACTGAACACCCGAACGCTCACTATTACGTCGCCGGCTCAGAAAATTTTGTTGTCGCAGTTTCCAACGAGCTGACAGCGCATGGAATAACCAGAATCGAGAGCGACGAGTTCAAGGGTTTGCTTGCAGAATAGCCGAGCAGATTTCCCAGCATGCATTATAAAAATAGCGCAGAGCGCCGAAACACTGTTGATGAGCGGCGGTTCCGAAGGCGCGCTTGGAGCCAATCTACCTTGCGTAGGGCCGGCCGGCACCCTTAGCGATAGCCCGCGGCCTGAAGTTCGAACAAGTCAGCATGCCGACCACCTTCGGCCAACAATTCATCATGTGTGCCTTGCGCTTCGATGCCGCCCTCTGACATGACCAGAATTTTGTCAGCGATCCGCACGTTGGAAAACCTATGGGAGATCAAAACCGTGATTTTCCCTTTGCTCAATTCCTTGAAGCGTTTGAATACCTCAAACTCAGAACGCGCATCCAACGAGGCGGTAGGCTCGTCGAGAATTAGTATCTGCGCGTCCCGCATATAGGCGCGGGCAATAGCCACCTTTTGCCATTCACCCCCGGACAAATCGATGCCTGCCTTGAATCGTTTGCCGAGCATTTGACCGTAACCGAGCGGGAGACTGCGTATGATTTCGGCCGCAAGGCTCTTGCGTGCTGCGGTCTCGATCCGGTTCTCGTCATTTTTTGCGTCTATCTGGCCCACGGCGATGTTGTCGCGCGCTGTCATTGAGTAACGGATGTAGTCCTGAAAAATTACACCAACCGCATTGCGCAGGGCTCTAACATCGTACTCCCTGATATCGCGACCATCGATGAGGATTCGGCCCTCCGTTGCGTCATAAAGGCGAGCCATTAGTTTCACCACCGTGGTCTTGCCGGCTCCGTTTTCCCCGACCAGCGCAACACTTTCTCCCGGACGCAGCGTGAAGCTAAGGTGCCTTACCGCCCAAGAAGATGCGCCGGGATACATGAAGCCAACATCATCGAAGGTTACGCCACTCGATAAGGTTGCGGGGAAGGGGTGCGCGCAAGATGATGAGACAATCGTCGGCTTAAGGTCGAAAAAGCCGTACAGGTCTTCGAGGTATAGCGACTGACTGGCAATTTGGGAGAGGCCGACTAAGAGGCCTTCGCCGAGTGTCCGCATCCGGCGGAATGAGGCTGCCAGGAACACTAGATCACCAACGGTAAATCTCCCTGCCAGCGTGCTCCATGCTATGTAGGCGTATGCGCCATAGTATGCTGCTGTTCCTATCGCCGTTAAGAACACGCCCCACACCGCGCGCGTCACTGCGATGCGCCTAGCTTCGGCATATATTTTTTGAGCAAGCGACCGATAGCGTTCGATCAGGAAATCCGTCAACCCGAAAACCTGGACTTCCTTCGCGGTTTCGGTGCTTGCTCCGGTGTGTCTAACGTAGTCCAGCTCTCGCCGATCGTGGGTTCGCGCTTTTGCGACATCGTAGCTTTGTGCGTTGAAATACAATTCGCCGGCTAACGCAGGCACAAGAGCGACGAACAACAAAGCCAAGAGCCAAGGTGCGAAGGCCACTAGACCGACCGCGAACCCAATAACAGTCAACAGATCCTGCGCCTGATTGAGGGCCAGTCCTAACACCGGCGCTCGTCCGCTGGTCTGTCGACGAGCTCTGTCGATCCTATCCTGAAGTTCGCTGTCTTCGTAGTCCTGCAAATCCAATGTTGATGCATGAGCGAGCATTCGAATGCTGAGATCGGTTGTTAGGCGTTCCGCGAGCAGAGATTCAATTAGAGATACTGCGCGGCCGATCACATCCATCAACACTGCTGCTGCGAACTCGGCAGTGAACAATAGCAGCAGATAGTTTAGTCGCCCGCTTTCCAGATCGAACGCGGTCGCCGGCTGCTGCGCCACCACCACCACGGCGTCGATAATCAACTTGCTTAAGAATAGAATCAGTATCGGCAGCAGCGCGCGAAAAATGCGCAACGATATAGTCGCGCTGGTCAGGCCCGGGCTCACTCGCCAAACGTCCGCCAGGAAAGGCCCAAGCGTTCGCAGCGCTCCGAATCGACTTGCAGCGTTCCAGAACCTATTCGATCTGGTTGCACTACCGAAGTCTTGAGTAGGCATAGGTAGTTTAGCTACCGACCAAGGGAGATCGGTGCTGCGTAAGGCAGCCAGCCCACGATCCGATCTCCATTATTCTACCAACAAATCTTCAAACGCGCCAAACAATGCGTTTCGATGCGGTGTTGCCGTCAGAAACGATCTTACACCCAGGTTGTATGCATCGATCTCGCGTTCCGAGCAGTACGAGCGCCACAGTTGTCCCGCGCCAGTCCAACCGTGAGGATACTCGTCCGTATCGTTTGCGGCGGATCGTCGTGCTGAAAACTCGCGCGTGTACATCGCGCTCGCGGCACGGGACTCGTTCTCGCCAACCTTCAAGAGGTTTGCCATCTGATCGAACCAGAATCCTGGGTTCTCGTTTAGGCATTCCATTCTGATCATCACGGAGTTCGCCACATCTCTGCTCCCGAGCCAATTTGCCAACCACGAGAGCACATGAAACAAATAGCCTTCCGAAATTAGTCCTTTGACGACATCAGCGACTTGCTTTGCGCAAAGTGTATCGACCGTCACCGGAGCTAGCGCGGTATTCACGAGGGGTCTTCCCGCCGACATATGGCGTTGGATGACACCCACCATGCGCGATTTTCTCCAATGACATGCCAGTGCAATTAGATGATCCAATGGGTGTCGCGCCAGCACTACATAGGGCACGCGGAAGAGCCGCATGAGTTCGATCGATGTGAAGCTAAAGGGCGCGTGAACTTGCCACGCGCCCTTTAGCTCCTCATCATGCAAGACGCTAAACGAGATGGCGATGGACCGCGTCATCCCCCCTTGAGCAATTGCTTCTTGTGATTTAATAACTCTGCCGCTCCCGGTCGCCTCTAGGAGCAGGGCGCACGAGCGAGTGAAGGCGGTGGACGCTGACTTGGGCAAAGCGAGGACAATCACCAAGTCGTGGAGTTGCGCCCGCGTGGCAATTCTATCCTTTGCCTGAGCGCTGAGCGCGCACGCCGGAAATACGGGGTCTAGCGCTCGCTCCATCTATCGACGACCCATCTCTTTGCCTCTCCAGCCGCTCCTCGCGCTAGGTCCGCGCAATCGGAATACGTCTGGTAGGACTGTTGCCTCAACACGAGATCGACAAACACCGAAATCCCTTCTCGCTCCGCAATTTCCACGCTGACACGCTGCTCCAAGTCTGTCGGAGCTTCCACATGGAAGCTCTTGATTGGCGTCCGTTCAAAGCGAGGGCTTAGCTCAGAGCGTACAAATGCTTCCGCAACCTGCGCAGGACGGTCAAGGAAGATCGACCCGCGATAGGTTTTCGCATGGATCCGGTTAGTAAGGAGGGCTTCGGCGAACGAGGCTGCATCACCCAATCGGAGCCATCCATGCATCGTACCAGAAGGGAATGCTATTGCAGTGCCTGCAAATCGGTCGCCGCCGAGATGTGAAGTTTCAAAAACGCGCACCTCCGCTCCCGACGCCTCTGTGATCATCCTCAGTTGCTTCGCGAAGCCGTAACCGAATTTGGCACAGCATTGATCCCTATTGCTGTGAGTGCAGACAAACACGCTACTCTTGATAATCTCGTCCGCTTGGCGCGTGGTGCACAGACAAGATGTCTCGTAAGCCTCAAGGGCGGCAGTTAGGTCAATTAGCGGTACTTGATGGGCAGCGCCGCATGGCATGCAGATCACGGAAAGTGACCTATCGTGTGCGAGGTCTCTCGTCGCAGGATCAAAGAGAAAAAAACGAGTCTTGGTGCTCTTTCTGATCTTCATGATCAGCTCACGTGCGGTGTCGGGAAAGTGCCGCGACCACAAGGTCTTTGTGTCCCACCACGGACGCGGCCACGAAATGAAAACGCATCGATCCGCTCGGATTGCGGACCCGTACAACGGCTCACCGCCGAGTGTCGCAGCGCGGATGGAGCAAAACGGCGATGCGGCCGCATGGTTCATGCGTCGGGTGTCCCTGAAAAAGGAAGTTCGCGCAGAACGCCGTCTTGCATGAGTTCACGTACAATTGGCCAGATCGCTTCCCATTCCAGAGCCGGCGCTGCGGATAGTAGGTCCATCTTAGAGACAATATCCCTTGAGAAGATGAGGCTCACGGCACCAGCTATGACTTCGCTGATTTCGTAAGACTGTCCACACACCGTCAGCACCGAGTTGCCCTCGGATGTGCGGTCAAGCGAGTATGGATGAGGGTGTCGCACGAAATGCTCCGGTGCCTCGCCCGCCGGAAGGGTCACAATCTGACTAGGAAGGCTGTAGGGCTGCCTGTTCTTTGCGGATACGAGTCCATGCTTCCAAAAGCGCTCGGCAAGCGTCGGGTCTGTAAGCACAGATGTAACCGCGTCAACCAATGGCGGGATGGCGTCGTCGAATGCTGCTCGCTGTTCTGGAAGACCAGTTAAGCCTGTGCCCAATCGTAGCGGAAGCTCTGCTCTCACGCTGACTGTGTCTCTTAGTTCATCCACGATCCACGCGAGCAGATCGATACCGGTCCTAATGAAAAAACCCAACGTGAGGTGAAGCGACGGCTCGGAACTCGCCACGGCATAATGCCAGTGTCCTTTCGGGATGTAGAGCAGGTCGCCTTTCTTTAGCGTGCAGGTAAGTTCGGGCTTGTCCAATGGCGGCGGCGTGACGCTGTGACGTTTCTGGAAATAGAGTGGCTGCTCAATTGTTGAGGGAAATACAAACCAATCCTTCTGACCCTCGATTTGAAGGACGAAAACGTCGTGCGTGTCGTAATGAATCTTGTAGCCTTGTTTGCCCGTCGGCGACGCATAAAGGTTGAATCTCGTCGGGGTGTGAGTTTCTCCAGATAGCCGATCCAAGAATCGCGCGAGGTTCTTGTCGAGCCGATCGACATTCTCGACGATCAGCGTCGCGCCCTGCTTCAGTGCAGCGTGAACCTCGCGGTGATTGTCGACAGGGATGAAACGGCCATCCAGGTTCAGCTTGAGGCTCGAACTCGGGCCGACACCCAAGTTCAGCACGTCTGTGAGCGAGGACCAGGAAAACAAGTCCGCGTATTTTCCGCGCGCACCCCGCACCAACAGCGGCATTTTGGCGTGAATGCGCGCGCGGAAATCTCCCAGATCATTGGGACCTAAGAGGGAGCGAAACGTCGGTGTGTCTGAGTTGTCGGCAAGGTTACTGGCGACAGAGATATTTGCATCCGGCATCCGACGCTCTCCAAAGTTTCAGTTGGTTGGACGCGAATGCGAAGAGTCGTCGCGGCTTTCTGAATCGCCGCCCTCACCTTCACCTGCGGGGGAAATTGTGTCTCCGCCTTCTCCCTCGCCAATGCCGGTGAGGCGGTACGTTGATTTGGAAACGACAACGGGAACGTCGGACTTTCTGAAAAGCGAATGTTCCATTTTGAGTGATCCTTCCTGTGGCGCGGGCGATCAGGGTCCGCCAGGGAACCCTAGATCAGCCACAGGATCGTGCAAGTAAAATTGGTGAAACAGCGAAGTGTAAGATAATATTGCCAGTGATAGTCCTTGGGTATGACTGGGCTCTAGTGTCCAGAGCGTCAATCAATGCTAGCCGCTGCTGATTGTATGCTTATGCTGTTCACCTACGTCCAAGATGGAAACGGTGCCGCCGCGAACGCGATCCCTGCTTGAGTTGAGGATAAATGTGTGGATTGGTTTTCGCTGCGTATGCTGTGGAGGGCTGTTGAATGGCGAAGAGTCCGTGCCCAAGCGCGACGAGGTTTCTCTCGTTGTTGACGGCCAACAGTCGAACCCGCGCTCAGTTGCTTGAAAAGCTCGTGACCGATGGCAACAGCGCGAAAGAAGTTCGAAATGTCGCGAACTTCCTAAACGGGACATCGAGGTCGGCATCACTAAGTGTGCGTGAGCTACTTATCCGCTACGCGAGGGGAGAACTAGCCGAAGTTATTGACGCGACCTTCTTTGAAGCTACGCCCATCTTCTTGGAGCTTACGCAACAATTTCTTGCGAAGAACCGTCGCTACACGAGCCTAATCGAAGCGAACACCGGCTGGTTTCAAGCCTTCATGTTGGAGTCAAGCGACCTTGAACGCGCCAACAAGCTTGAACTTCAAGAGGAACCAAAACTCCGAGAGCGCGAGTTGAAAATTTTTCCTGACGGCGACGGAAGCTTCGGATTTGAGTTTGACCTTCATCGCCGACCCACACGCGGCTTCGTCGTTGCGACGGATGATACTATTCACTTGGTTGGTTACGATCAAAAACTCTCCGAGAGTATGACGTACCTATCGTTGATGCCGGAGCCTCAGCGCATAGGTCTGCAGGGCCTCGCTCTATGCGGCATGCATGTGGGTCAGGCCAGGGCAACGGAAAGCATCCCGGTCAAACGGATGGTCGCTCGGCGCATCGCGCTCGTGCGCAAGCAACCCGGCGAGCGAGCACCGTTGCCGCATGGTGTTGTCGATTGGCTCGCCGGGCGGCAGTCGCGCAGAGGAATCAACGCCGGCTTGATCATTGACCTTGCGAATGAGCTTTCCGAAGACGGTGACTGACCGAAGGTTGCGCTGCCCGCTGATTGCGGTGTCGATTTTGCCCCGTCTTTGCAAAAGGGGGTCACAGCGCCACGATTGGCCCAATGTCGTCGTTCTGGATTGGGCGAACTAATGCGCGTGCACAGCACCGGCTCTTCGGAATGCAACAGCATGACCGCCTCACGCACGCGTATGTCATTGGCGAGACCGGCGTTGGGAAAACAACCCTCTTAGAAGTCCTTAGCCTCCAAGATATTGCGGCAAGGCGCGGCTGCATGTTCATAGACCCGCATGGTGATACCGTGCGCTCTCTCGCCACACACACTTCCGGCGATCGCTTCAGAAATGTCATTCTGATCGACCTAGCCGACCCATCCACTGCGCATGGATACAATCCACTCACTCGCGTGTCCGCGCGATATCGTCCCCTGGTTGCCTCTGGCCTCATGGCTGTGATGAAGAAGATGTGGTCGGACGCCTGGGGCGTGCGCATGGAGCACATCTTGCGCAACACGCTGCTCGCGCTTCTCGATCAGCCCGAAGCGCAGCTGCCCGATGTGTTGCATATGCTTGGTGATAAGCGTTTCAGATATGCCGCAATCAAGAACATCGAGAACGAGCAGGTGCGCGAATTCTGGACCAAGGAATTCCCTGCATACCAAACACGGTTCGTCGCTGATGCCATCCAGCCGATTCAGAACAAGGTTGGAGCCTTCCTGGCTGATCCCCGGCTACGACGCTTCGTGTGCCCCGAAGGGCGCGGGCTTCGCTTCCGCGAGATCATGGACGAGGGGAGGGTGGTGCTGGTGAACCTCTCCAAGGGTGTGCTTGGCGAAGATAGCGCATCAACGCTTGGCGGGCTCTTGGTTACAGCCATTGGCCTTGCTGCACTGTCGCGCGCCGATGTTCCTGAAATCGAACGCCGCCCATTCTTCCTATATCTCGATGAATTTCAAAACGTCACCACGCTCGCCATGGCCGAGATGCTTTCAGAGCTTCGCAAGTACGGCGTTGGACTGGTGATGGCGCATCAATATCTGGCGCAGCTTGAGCCCGACATTCGGCATGCCGTGCTTGGCAATGCCGGCACCATCATTTCATTTCGTGTTGGCGCGGAAGACGCGCATGTTATGGCGCGACAGTTTGAGCCGGCCTTCGAGCCCATCGACTTGATGAACCTCCCGAACCGCCACTTCTACCTGCGCCTTATGATCGATGGCGCGCCGTCAACGCCCTTCAGTGCCGTGACGCTCTCCCCCGAGGAAGCACTTGCTGCGCAGGCGAAACGGTGGGCGGCGTAACTTTTGGTTGGTTGCGCTTGATTTTCTCGCCCCCAACGCGGTCGAATCACCACAGGTTGCTGCCGGTGAAGTCATCCAATGGGAGAGAACAACATGCAGCTCAAGGTTCGGCGCAGTCAGCGCGCGGGAATGATGGGGAAGGTCTTGTTTGCGCTTGATGTGGTGGCTGACCTCACCAAGGAGGAGCACGCATGTGTGGAGCGGTATAAGCTGTGGAATGAAGTGGTGTATTCCTCCGAAGCCGCCACTGCCAACGCCGAGCGTGCCCAGGCAGGAAACCTCGCGGCGCTTGGCTCCATGATCGCCGATAAAGTGATGAAGAAATTTCTGACCATCAAAAACCTTACCTCGGGCGAGCATATTGAGTGCAAGGATTTGGGCGAATTGCTCACCGTAGAAGAGCAGGTGCGCCTCGCTTGTTCTAATCTGAAAAAATACCTCGCTATCGCCGAGACCTTTGACGGCAGAGAAGAGGTCATCGAGGTCGACATCGCCGCGTGAGCGATTGGCTATCCAATTGGTTGAGCGACCTGGGCCGCAGCTTTGAGAAAGGCTGGGAGGCGGGCGCACCCGGCCCCATCGGACCAAGCGTCGGACGTGGCCTGTTCTCAAATCCATTTCTCAGCGAGCGTGATCGTGATCTGCAAGACGTGCGCACTCTCTATGCGCGCGTGTTGCGCGCCCACGAGCGTTCAGACCACGCAACCGAAGACGCGATTGACAATGCGTTGCAACGCATTTTCTTGGAAGCTTGCGAAGAGAGCAGCGTCAAGAATTTCCGGTGGGCAATAGCCGTTGGCTATCAGCCCATACGCGATCTGCTAACGAGCGAGTTTCTTGGCTTTCCAGAAATGGATCGGGGCGACTGGGCACACCTCACGCTTCGCACCATGAGCGAGTTGCGTAGTTACTTGCTTCGCAAGGATGCACTGCTGCGCCGTGCCGACGAAGTATTCGATCTTGGCTGTCGCGCCGCCACGCTCCTGTTGACCAATATCTTTGATGCAACGGGCGAGAATCCGGTTGAGGAAGAAGGCGCGCTTCAGCTTGACGCATCCGCGCTTGATGCGCTTCACGATCCCCCGGAGCATATTGAGTTTGCCTGGCAGCTATTCTTCGCCAAGGAATTGATCGAGGCAAATCTGTTTGCTGATGTACGCGCGCAACTTGAGCGCAATGCGCTCACCGCCTGCCGCGTTGACCCGAGTGATCCAAACGCCTGGAGCACCAAGGTATACCTCCCCACCAAAGCCAAGGGACGAACGCCGCAAGAATTGGTTTCGGACTATCTCAGCGACACACCGCTTGCCGGCCTTTTCGAAGCCAGCGTGCCCATCTCAATTCCAGACGAAGTGCGCTTCGAGCACACCCATATCCTGGGTGGCTCCGGGCACGGCAAGAGCCAGCTGCTTCTCAATTTCATCCACCACGATCTCACTCGCGAGCAGGGGCCGGGCCTCATTGTCATCGACAGTCAGGGTGACTTGGTGCGCACGCTCGCACGGCTCTCGCTGTTTGAGCCGGATGGCCTGCTGGCAGATCGCCTGATCTTGATTGATCCAGCCGATGTTGAGTTCCCCGTAGCGCTCAGCATGTTTGATCTGCCCGAAGAGCGCCTTGCTGGGTATGGTCCTGCCGAGCGCGAGCGTCTCTTGAACGGCGTCGTTGAAATGTACGAGTACGTGTTCTCTTCGCTGCTTGGCGCGGAGTTGACGCAGAAACAGGGCGTCATCTTTCGCTTCCTGGCGCGGTTGATGCTCGTGATACCAGGCGCAACACTCCATACGTTTCTTGACCTCATGGAGCATGGGGAGCGCTTCCGTGAACATATGCGCTTGCTTGACGGCACGGCGCGCCGTTTCTTCGACAGCGAGTTTTTCGACCCGTCATTCTCAGCGACCAAAAAGCAGATTGCCAAGCGTCTCTGGGGTATTCTTGCCAACCCCGTCTTTGAACGCATGTTCTCCCAGTCCAAGGGAAAGATCGACATTTATGAGGCCCTGCAGTCGGGCAAGATCATTTTGATCTCAACCGCGAAGGATTTGTTGCGTCAGGAGGGAGCTGAGATTCTCGGACGTTTCTTTCTCGCCAAAATCACGCAGGCGGTTATGGAGCGCGCCACGCTTTCACTCTCTGAGCGCCGTCCCGTCTTCCTCTACATTGATGAAGCCCAGGAATATGTAGATGAGCAGATGGCGCTATTGCTGAACCAGGCGCGCAAGTATCGCGTCGGGCTGACGCTTGCGCACCAAAATCTCGATCAGTTGCCACCGGCACTTCGCGCCTCAGTGATGTCATCGACGAGCATCAAGCTTGCAGGTGGCGTCTCGGCCAAGGACGCCCGTGCGCTTGCCGACGAGATGCAGGTGGACCCGGAATATCTCCAGAGCATGCGCAAGCAGCGCGGCAAGAGTCAGTTCGCGTGCCAGATTCGCAACCGCACTCCGCGCGCCATTGCCATCTCAACACCGCTTGGCGCGGTGAATGCGCTGCCGCAACTTTCAAGCGCCGAGTTTGAACAACTTATGGCCGCCAACCGTGTGCGCTATTGCACCTCTGTCTTTGCAAACACGGCGGCTCTTGAGAAACCGCCAGACGCCTCGCCCGCAGCTTACGTGCCGCCGCCTGAGTTCGCCGATCCTGCGCCACTCGTAGTGCAGGACACCACAGAGTTCCTGTCGCCGCCGGTTGCCCCTGCGG
>JABFSC010000617.1 GCA_013140885.1 Deltaproteobacteria bacterium
CAATTACCTCCCAGGTCCCGACGACATCTACGTCTCTCCGAGTCAGATTCGACGATTTAATCTCCGTACTGGCGATGTCGTCGCCGGGCAAATTCGCCCACCGAAAGAGGGTGAGCGCTACTTCGCGCTGCTCAAGGTCGAAGCGATCAACTATGAAGAGCCCGAACGCGCGCGCGAAAAAATTCTGTTCGATAACCTCACGCCGCTCTATCCCCAAGAGCAACTCCGCCTCGAACATAACCCGGAAGAGTACACCTCGCGGATCATTGATCTGCTGACGCCGATTGGCAAAGGACAACGCGGCTTGATTGTCGCCGCGCCGCGGACCGGGAAAACCATGATGCTGCAAAACCTGGCGCATGGCATCGCGCAAAATCAGAAGGAAGTTATTCTGATTGTGCTGTTGATTGATGAGCGGCCCGAAGAGGTGACCGACATGCAGCGCTCGGTGCGCGCCGAAGTGGTCAGCTCCACGTTTGACGAACCCGCGACTCGTCACGTGCAGGTCGCGGAAATGGTGATCGAAAAAGCCAAACGGCTGGTCGAGCATGGCCGCGATGT
This sequence comes from Deltaproteobacteria bacterium, assembly GCA_013140885.1. Lineage (GTDB taxonomy): Bacteria > Desulfobacterota > Binatia > Bin18 > Bin18 > JABFSC01. The sequence continues at coordinate 562 of JABFSC010000617.1, forward strand.
GGTGATTCTGCTCGATAGCATCACGCGGTTGGCGCGGGCCTACAACGCCGTGGTGCCGCCGAGCGGGAAGTTGCTCTCTGGTGGTGTTGATGCCAACGCCCTGCGCGGACCGAAGAAGTTCTTTGGCGCGGCGCGCAATATCGAGGATGGCGGCAGCTTGACGATCATCGGCACGGCGTTGATCGATACCGGCAGCCGCATGGATGAAGTGATCTTCGAGGAGTTCAAGGGCACTGGCAATATGGAAATCCATCTCGACCGCCGCTTGATGGATAAGCGGATATTTCCCGCGCTCGACATCAACCGCTCCGGGACGCGCAAGGAAGAGCTGCTGTTGCCCCGTGAAATCTTGAACCGCGTGTGGATTCTGCGCAAACTCTTGTCACAGTTGAATACCGTCGAGGCGATGGAGTTTTTGCACGACAAGATGCACGGCACGAAAAACAATCAGGAATTTCTTGAGTCGATGAACCAGTAGGCGTGGATCGTGCGTTGCAAAGGCCCCCCCCTTTTGCTACAAACCTCGCCAAATCACTCCGCATCGCGTGACAACGCTGCGTGTAACGACGCGCGCGTGACGACGCCGCAGATTTAAGAGAAAGGCAGAATTCATGGTCGAAGTTACGATCAAGCAACTCCTTGAGGCTGGGGTCCATTTCGGACATCAGACAAGCCGGTGGGATCCAAAAATGAAGCCCTACATCTTTGGGGCCCGTAACGGCATCCACATCATTGACCTGCAACAGACGGTAGGGATGTTGCGCGACGTGTGCAGTTTCGTCCGTGACCTCGCGGCGCAAGGTGGACAACTCCTCTTTGTCGGCACCAAGAAGCAAGCGCAAGAAGTGGTCCGCGAGGAAGCCGAGCGTTGCGGCATGTATTTCGTCAACAACCGTTGGCCTGGTGGCATGCTCACCAACTTCCAGACGATTCGCAAGTCCATTGAGCGGCTGAAGAAAATCGAGGAAATGCTGGATACGCCAGCCGTCGCGTCGGCGTTGACCAAGCGCGAAATCCTCGGCATGAGCCGCGAACGGGACAAGCTGATGCTGGCGCTGGGCGGCATCAAGCACATGCGCAAGTTGCCTGACGCGCTCTTCATCATTGATACCAAGAAGGAAGAGATCGCCGTCCAGGAGGCGAACAAATTGGGCATACCCGTGGTCGCGCCCATCGACACAAACTGTGACCCGGATGTCATTTCCTACAAGGTCGCGGGTAATGACGACGCGATTCGCGCGATTCGGCTGTTCACCAACGTGATCGCGGAAGCGGTGATTGAAGGGAAGGGCGTGTACGACGAACGCCAACAAGGCGAGGGCAAGGCCGCCCCGCTGGCGGAACCGACGATCGCCGCGACCCAAGACATTGTTGCCATGGAAGGAGGTGCGGCATGAGCGAGAAAGGCGCATCCCTGGCCCACATCAAGGAACTGCGCGAACGGACCGGGGCGGGTGTGGTCGATTGTCAAAAGGCGCTCAAGGAGAGTGGCGGTGATGTCGAGAAAGCCATCACCTATCTCCGGGAGAAGGGACTGGCGGCGGCGGCGAAACGCGCGGGCCGCGTCGCGGCGCAGGGCGTGGTCGGGTCCTACATTCATGGTGGCGGCAAGATCGGCGTCCTAATTGAAATCAATTGCGAGACGGACTTCGTCGCGCGGACCGAGGATTTCCAAAAATTGGTGAAAGAGGTGTCGATGCAAATCGCGGCCACCAATCCTCGCTATGTCCGGCGTGATGAAGTGTCCGACGAAGAGCGGGTACGAGAACGGGAAATCTACCGCGCGCAGACCGAGCAGTCCGGGAAACCCGCGGCGGTGATTGATCGTATCGTCGATGGCAAGCTGGAAAAATTCTTCAGTGACGTGTGCTTGATGGAGCAGCCGTTTATCCGCGAACCCAGCAAGACCATTGAGCAACTCCTGAAAGAAGTCGTGGCGCGCACGGGCGAGAACGTGGTGATTCGACGCTTTGCTCGGTTTCAGATCGGTGAGGGCGAAGGGTCGGAAGCGGCGGGACAAGCGGAATGACCGCGACGCCTCCCCGGTATCGACGGGTATTACTGAAAATCGGCGGGGAGGCATTGGCCGCGGATGCCGGCTATGGCATCGACCCGCCGATGCTCCTGCGTGTGGCGCACGAGATCAAGGAAATCCAGGACCTTGGTTGTGAAGTCGCGGTAGTGGTGGGCGGTGGCAACATCTTCCGGGGCGTGGCGGCGAGCGCCGTGGGCATGAATCGCGCCACGGCGGACTACATGGGCATGCTGGCGACGGTGATCAACAGCCTCGCCATGCAAGAAGCCCTGGAGAAAATCAACCTTCCGACGCGGGTGATGTCGGCCCTGGCCATTGCGCAAGTGGCCGAGCCGTATATCCGCCGTCGCGCGACCCGTCATCTGGAAAAGGGGCGCGTCGTCATTTTCGCGGCGGGCACCGGCAATCCCTATTTCACGACCGACACCGCCGCGAGTTTGCGGGCGATGGAAATCAACGCGGAAATCATTTTCAAGGCGACCAAGGTGGATGGGATCTATGATGCCGACCCGATGAAAGTGAAAAACGCTAAGCGCTATCAACAGCTCACCTACATCGAAGTGCTGCAACAAAACCTCAGGGTCATGGACTCCACCGCGATTTCCTTGTGTATGGACAATCAACTTCCGATTTTAGTGTTTAGTCTCTTGGAGCCAGGCAATATCCGACGGGCGGTCATGGGTGAGCCTGTCGGCACCTTGGTGCATGGAGGAATAGTATGAGCGCTCAGGTGTTAGAGGCGGTGAAAAAAGAAATGGAGCAGTCGCTTGACGGGCTGCGTCATGAATTGGCCACGGTGCGGACGGGCCGCGCCTCGACCGCGTTGATTGAAGGTGTGTTCGTCGAGTATTACGGCAATCGCACGCCGCTCAAGCAGCTCGCGTCGATTTCCGCTCCCGAAGCGCGGCTGTTGGTCGTGCAACCCCATGACAAAAGCATCATGGGCGCGGTGGAGAAGGCGATTTATCAAGCCGACCTTGGCTTGACCCCGGTGAACGACGGCAAGATCATCCGCGTGCCGATTCCCGAACTCACCGAGGAGCGGCGCAAGGAGTTGGTGCGCCATGTGAAGAAAGTGGGCGAGGAGTTCCGCGTCTCCATGCGCAACCATCGGCGCGACGCCAACGAGCACGTCAAAAAGCAGCTCAAGGACAAGAAGATCGCCGAAGATGAGTCGCGCGCGACCCTCGACCGCATTCAGAAGTTGACGGATGAGCACATGGACAAGCTCGAGAAAGCGCTGAAAGTCAAGGAAGACGAACTGATGGTGGTGTAGCCGCCAGTGCTTCTCGGTATTTTTTCGTGCGCGCATCCTCCCCGCAGACCCCGATTCCCGGTCGCCTTGAAAGCGACCGTATGCCAACCCATGTGGCCATCATCATGGATGGCAACGGACGCTGGGCGCGGCGGCAAAGCCTCGGTCGCATCGAAGGCCACAAACAAGGGCGGAAAGCGGTCGAGACCGTGGTCGATACCTGCCGCGAAGTCGGGATTTCCTACCTCACGTTGTATGCGTTCTCCACGGAAAACTGGCATCGTCCAGTGACCGAGGTGCGCGCGCTGATGGCCCTCCTCCAGCGCTATCTCCGGTCCGAACGCCAGCAAATGCTAGAAAAAAACATTCGGCTCCGCGCCATCGGTGACTTGCAGCGCCTGCCGGCGCCGGTGCGTGCCGCGCTCGAAGAAATCATGGAGGCGACCCGGAACAATACGGGTCTGACCGTGTGCTTGGCCCTGAGTTACGGAGCACGCGAGGAGATTGTCCAGGCCGCGCGGGTGATGGCCCTTGCCGTGCGGAACGGCCAGCTCGACCCCCAAGAGATCACGGAGCGGACCTTCGCGCGAGCGTTGTGGACCACCGATATTCCCGACCCCGATTTTTTGATCCGCACCAGTGGCGAGTTTCGCCTCAGTAACTTTTTGTTATGGCAGTCCGCCTATGCGGAGTTATACGTGACCGAGACCCTGTGGCCGGATTTCACGCGTTCCGAATTCCTGGCGGCGCTCGAAGTGTACCAAAGTCGTGAGCGTCGCTTCGGACGAACGACCGAGCAGCGGGGCCTCACCTCCGACCTCGCGCGCGTGACGCGCTCATAGGCTCTTGTGCTGCGTTTACGACTCGTCACCGCCGCCGTTGGACTGCCGATCCTCATTCTCTTGATCTGCTGCGCTCCGCCGTGGCTGTTCGCGACCGTGCTGTTGAGTTTGACCGTCGTTGGGTTGCACGAATACTTCACCATCACGCAGCCGACTTCCGTTTTGCCCTCCTTTGTTGGCACGTTGTGGGGGCTCGCGGTCGCGGGGACCATGATGGTGACGACGTCCGAGGCGGTGATCGCGGTGCTGCTCGCCGGGTTTTTCGTGGTCTTCACGCTCAGCCTGCGCGACCTCCAGCCGCAACGGAGCTTCGCTGGACTCAGTGTGATGTTGCTGGGCGTGGTGTATGTGGGTTTTCTCTTGCCGCATCTGGTGTGGGTGCGCGCGCTGCCCGATGGCATGGAGTGGGTTTTCTTTATTTTATTGGTGGTGATGATTGGCGACTCGTCGGCGTATGGAGCCGGGCGGACATGGGGCAAGCGGAAGCTGATTCCGCATATTAGCCCCGGCAAGACCATTGAAGGGAGTATCGGCGCGATCGGGGGCCATGTCCTGACGGCCGTGGGGAGTTGGCTGTGGCTGCTGCCGGACCGGTCGTTCCTAGAAATTCTTGGCCTGGCGTTGGGGATCGGCATGCTGGCGCAGATTGGTGATCTGTGTGAGTCGGCGCTGAAACGCGCGTTCAACGTCAAGGATTCCGGCTGGATTTTCCCTGGACATGGCGGGGTGCTGGATCGCGTGGATAGTGTATTATTCCCCTCCGCCTTTCTGTATTACTATGTTATGTTGTGGCGATAAGTCCTCAATGTTAGAGAGGAGCAACTACGTATGATAGAGATCGCAACCCTGCTGATTATTGTCCAAGTGATTATTGTCTTTGGGATGATCGTGTTCGTGCACGAACTCGGCCACTTCTTGGCCGCGAAGTATGTCGGTGTCGGCGTCGAGCGATTCTCGCTGGGCTTCGGTCCCAAGATTTTCGGCAAACAAGTCGGCGACACGGAGTACATGATCTGCGCCATACCGTTAGGCGGTTACGTCAAGATGGTCGGGGAAGAAGTGGGGGAGGACGCGCCACCGGCGGATATCGCGAAATCGTTCTCGCATAAACCCCTGCCTGGGCGGTTCTTGATCGTGTCCGCTGGTGCCTTGTTCAACCTGATTTCCGCGGTCATCGTCTTCACGGTGTTGTTCGTCAGTTTCGGGATTCATGTGCCGCTTGATGTGCCACGGATTGGCGGAGTGCTGCCGAATCTTCCGGCGGCCAAAGCGGGATTGGAAAAAGGGGATGAGGTGCTCAGTGTGGCTGGGACTCCAGTGACAACCTGGAAGGATATGGCGGGCAAGATCGAGCAGAGCAAGGGCGAAGCGATGCTCCTCGTGGTCAAGAAAGCGAAGGATGGGAGCACGGTGGAACTCACGGTGCAGCCGGAATCACGCGATGATCCGGTGAACGGAGGAAAAAAATTCGCGATTGGGATTGGCGCGGATTCACAACTGGAGAGTGTATCGCTGGGGCGCGCGGTCAGTCTCGCGTTTCAAGAAACGTGGATGTGGTCGAAGCTGATCTGTCAGAATCTGCTCATGCTGGTGACTGGCAACGCCTCGCCGAAGGAGCTGGGCGGACCGATACTGATTTTTCAAGAAGCCGGGCGACAAGCCAAACTCGGCTTGGACTACCTGCTGCGCTTCGCGGCGATTATCAACGTCAACCTCGCGATCTTTAATCTCTTGCCCATTCCCATTCTGGATGGTGGGCATCTGTTATTTTTCACGATTGAGGCGATTTTAGGGCGGCCGCCCAGCCTGCGCGCGCGCGAGCTCGCTTTGCGCCTCGGGTTTTTCGCGATTCTCACGCTCATCGTCTTCGTGATGTACAACGACATCGCACGGATCGTGACGGGATAGGTGGGGAACAGGATTTGGGCGTTGGGATTTGGGATTTAGAATTTGAGGAGCTTTTCAATTTTTCTTGAGCTTCCGATCTGTATCCTGATGTCCCTCTCTAAAGCCTAGAGC
>JABFSC010000425.1 GCA_013140885.1 Deltaproteobacteria bacterium
TTCCTCAAGCTGTGGCTGATTCCTGGGTATATTTTTTCCCTGCTGAACAGCATGCGGTTCATCGCCGAGCATTACGACACGCCGTGGGAAGCCGGGCAACTCGAAGGCACCCGCACCATTGTGAGCAATCAGGTCAATAGTTTTTTCTGGAACAACATCAACTACCATATTGGCCACCACGTCTATCCTGGGGTGCCGTGGTATCACCTGCAAAAGCTCCACGCGGCGATGCAAACGGAGATCACACAGCGGAAGGCGACCGTGGATTCGAGCTACGTCCGCGTGTTCTTGAGCGCGTGTTACGCTGGTCCGGAAAGTGTCGAACGTAACGCTGAGCGTATCGCCCTGCGCGCCAAGGCATGACCTTCCCTAGCCTTGCCTTCCACCAGCCTCTAGTGACAGAATGCGCTGGTAATAGAAAGGAGGGACTCGTTATGGCAACACAAGCGAACGGGTTGTTAGCAGTCTGGACCGACGTTGCTCCAGAAGCGGAGCGCGAGTTCAACGAGTGGTATAACAAAGAGCACATCGCGCAGCTCCTTGGCGTACCCGGCTTTCTCAGTGGCCGTCGCTATCAGGCGGTCGAGGGCGAACCCAAGTATCTGGCGCTGTACGAACTGACCGATGTGAGTGTGCTCAAGAGCGATGCCTTTCGACAAGTGCGAGAGTCGCCCACGGAGTGGTCGAAGAAGATCATTCCTCTCTTTCGCAACACCACCATTGGCATGTATCAGCAGCTCTTCTCCCATGGCGCGCGCCCGGCGCAAGACGCGGAGTTCATTCTCAATGTCCGCCTCAACATTCCCATGGACAAAGAGAAGGATTTCAACGAGTGGTATAACATTGACCACGTGCCAGCGTTGGTCGGCGTTCCGGGAGTGTATTGCGCGCGGCGCTATATGGCGGTCGAAGGCGATCCAAAATACCTGGCGGTCTACGAAATGAATGATGCTCGCATCCCCAAGACCCCGGAATGGGACAAAGCCCGCAACTCGGAATGGACCCTTCGCATCAGACCACACCTGAAGGACCCGAAAGCGATTGTCAGTCGGCGAATTTATCCATAAATCTTCAACCCTCAACGAAAGGAGTTACCCATGGCAACCACGGAATTTGAAGCGCAACAACTTTTGAAGGCGTACCGCAAAGGGCTGATTTCCGACGCGCTGTTCGAGGAACAGATGCGTGAGATCGGCGTCGTGTCGAAGAACGGGAAGGCTGGGCTTGATGTCGAGAACGTGTTCGCTCACAAGGGGAAGATGTTCGAGATGCTGCAAAAGACGCCACAGAGTCAGACCGGGGTCTTCACGGTGCCCGCGAACCATAAGGGGGACAAGGAAAACACCCACAAAGGCGACCAACTGATCTATGTGATCGAAGGATGCGCGGTGGCGCGGGTCTCCGGCAAAGAACAGGAAATCAAGGCTGGCGACTTGTTGATGATTCCCGCCGGTGCACCACATACCCTCACCACCGGCAGTGAGAAGATGTTTGGATTCACTGTCTTCGCCCCGCCCGAAATGCAGTAGGTGATTTCTCGAAATAAATATCCCGTTTCTGGGTAGCCTGGATGAAGCGAAGCGGAATCCAGGTTCCGCGCGGAAACCCCGGATTCCGCTCCGCTCCATCCGGGCTACATGGGATAATCTTTTCCGGAAATCACCTCGGAAGTGTCAGCATTCAGTAGTCAGTAGTCAAAAGGGTTCACATTTCCTCTCTACTGGCTACTGACTACTTCCACCTCATCCCCCACCCGCACCATTCCCGTCCGTTTCACCGTGACGTACACCCCAAGGTGCTGACTGTGATGCTGCACCAAAGTGCGGAGAATCCGCGGGTCTTTCGGCAGGTCGCCTTGCGGCAGGGTCGTCATCACACAACGAATCGTGGGAACGACAACCTGCAGTTCGACTTCTCCAATACGAATCGCTTTTCCTTTCCAGGATTCCTCTTCTCTCTCATCACTCGCGCCAGCCGAGGCAATCACGATATTGGGGCGGAACCGTTCCGGCGCGAACTGACCTTCGGGATAATGCTGGGCGAGGGAGCGCAGACTGGCGGTGGTCAGGATGTGAAGCGGATATGCGTCAAAGTAGGTGCCAAGAGGAGACACGTAGTGGAAGAGGTCTTCGGGAATCCCTTCAAATGACGGCAACGGCTCTCCCTCTTCAAGACCCAACACTTCGCGGAGTTCCTTGGGATCGCGTTCCTTGCGACGGTAATGGTCGATATTCTCAGCCGGCTGCCGTGGCCACAGGGTCACCGGACGACCAAGTGCGTGCGTCAGACGTGCGTTCGTGTCCGCACCATCGGTTCGCACGGTCGTCCCATCGGGCAACGTCACTTCCGCTGGTGGAATACGCGACTCGACTGGCGATTCCAAGTATCGCGCGGAACACTGAAACAGCGTGGGGATCTTTTTGGCTCCACGGATTTCCCCAGCTTGTTCATCACGAATGGCGTACCCACGGTCACCAGGAAACCCTAATCGGCTGACCGAAACGGTATCAAGTTGTTCGCCGAGCATGGATTTGACGGGATAACGCCAAAGGGCCTGTACTGTTCCAACTTTCATAGAGACTCCTTCCTCTTCACTTTGCACTCAAGCCAAACGCCTCCCCCGCCTTCGTAACGATCATCTGGCCAATCGCCAGCGACGCCGTTGCTCCTGGTGAAGGCGCGTTCAGCACATGCAACGCCTTGCCGGTCACGGAAAATACGAAGTCATCGACCAAGGCTCCATTTGAAGCAATCGCCTGAGCGCGCACGCCACTGCCTCCCGGTTGCAAATCGTCAGCGGTCAGTTCCGGCAACAGCCGTTGCAGCGCTTTCACGAAAGCCGCCTTGCTAAACGAGCGCACGACTTCTCCCATTCCCGTGTACCAGTATCGCCGCGCCATTTTCCAAAAGCCGGGAAATGTCAGCGTCTCACGCAGGTCACGCGGGACAAAATCGCTTTTCTTGTAGCCCTCACGCGCGAACGCGAGCACCGCGTTCGGTCCAGCTTCAACGAGTCCGTCAATCGTGCGGGTGAAATGCACCCCCAGAAACGGCAGCGTGGGATCGGGCACGGGATAAATGAGGTTCTTGACCAAACCTCGTCGATGCGGAGCCATCGTATAATACTCGCCACGGAACGGGACAATTTGCATGTCCGGAGCAGCTCCCGTCATGCGCGCGACGCGATCACACAGCAGCCCCCCACAATTCACCAGATGTCGTGTCGCCACCGTCCCCTGAGAAGTTTCGACCATGAGTCCTTCGTGTGTCCGAACGATGCGCTGGACGTGATGACGCAAGCGAATCTCGCCACCACGTTCCCGCACGAGCTTCGCATACGTCCGCGCCACTCGTGGAAAATCAATGATGCCCGTGGAAGGGACATGCAGCGCTTTGATGCCGGTGGCGTGCGGTTCGAGTTCGCGTAATCGCTCCGGGCCAATCATCTCCATACCCACCACCCCATTGGCCGTGCCCCGGCGATGCAACTCTTCAAGCCGTGGCAGCTCTTCCGCCGTTGTCGCGACGACCACCTTGCCACACCGCTCATAAGGAATGCCGTGCTGGTCACAGAACGTGACCAACGCCCGAGCGCCCGTCACGCAGGTTTGTGCTTTAAGCGAGCCTGGCTTGTAGTAGATACCGGAGTGAATGACGCCGCTGTTGTGGCCGGTCTGATGCGCGGCAAGCTGCTCTTCTTTTTCCAACACCACGAGACGGAGGCGCGGGTACCGCTGGGTGACCTCCAGCGCGGTGGCGAGCCCAATAATGCCACCGCCAATAATCGCGAGATCAAATGTGCCGTCCATAGCTCACGGAAAAAGGCCAGGGAAATGCAAGCCCGTGGTTTCAGGAAGCGCGAACATCAGGTTCATGTTCTGGACCGCTTGTCCGGCGGCACCACGGCCAAGATTATCAATCGCGGCGATGGCGATGGCGGTCGATGTCCGCGTATCAATTTTGACCGAGACATCGCAGTAGTTGGAACTCAACGTCGCTTTCGTCTGCGGCAGTGTATCGTCCAACACCCGGACAAACGGCTCATCGCGATAGGTCTCTTGATAGATGCGCATGGCCTCCGCGTCCGTCAGTTGTTTGGCTAACGGCGCGTATACAGTGGCGAGAATCCCACGGGTCATGGGAATCAGATGCGGCGTAAAAACCACGCGCATGGCGGTTTTCGCGACACCAGAAAGCTCTTGTTCAATCTCGGCGATATGATTGTGGCCGGTCACGCTATAGGCCCGCACATTCTCATTCGTTTCGGAAAAGCCAAAGCCCCCCCCACCGCCACGACCAGCACCAGAGACTCCCGATTTCGCATCAATCACAATGCCGGTGGTTTGCACGACCCCAGCTCGTAAGAGAGGAATTAGGGCGAGCAGTGAAGCAACGGGATAGCACCCTGGATTGGCGAGCAGGCGCGTCTTCGCGATGGCCGCGCGGTGCAGCTCCGGCAGGCCATACACCGCTTCCGCGAGATACGAGGGAGCGGTGTGTTCGACTTTGTACCACGTGGGATAAAGGGCCGCGTCCCGCAAACGAAAATCGGCGGCAATGTCGATCACCTTGCTCCCGTTCTTGAGCAGCGCGGGCACCAGGTGCATCGCCTTCCCACTGGGCAGAGAAATGAAGGTGACATCGGAGTCACGCCCAATACGGTCGGCATCGACCGCGATCATGGTCTGATCGACAAAGCCGCGCAAGTTGGGATAGAGACCCGACATGGTCTGCCCTTGCTGACTTTCAGCGGTGACATGCACGATTTCAACTTGTGGGTGCATGGTGAGCAGTCGCACCGCCTCCGCTCCTCCATACCCTGATGCTCCGATGACACTTGCGCGAATTTTTTTCACTCCACCGCTCCTGCTGGTCCTTATTGATTGTGTGTGTCCCTAACACAGCGGGACACGAAGGGCAACGCTTCGCTGAGGCTGTCCCCATTGCCTCTCCATCTGACTTTGGTTAGAGGTCAGTCTCATGCCGAGGAAAGGAAGGGAACTCCATGCCAACACGGATCAACGGACCAACGATCATTCAAGCCGCCGGCAACAAACCAAAAGTGATCGAAGAGTTCATCGGACGCGTGAACTCCGGCACCGAGGGCCTCAGCATTGCGCGCATGAAAAGCCCAAGCGGGTGGGTCGAACCAGGGCAGACTCCTGAATTTGATGAATACACCGTTGTCCTCCGTGGCGTGCTCCACGTCACCTCACGGAGCGGAACAATCGAGGTCGCGGCGGGACAAGCGATCATCACCCCCGCCGGAGAATGGGTGCGCTACAGTACGCCTGGTCCAGAAGGCGCGGAGTATATCGCCGTCTGCGTTCCGGCGTTTTCCCCGCACACCGTGCATCGGGACGAGTAGCCTATGAAAGCGCCACGCATCCGCCTCCTTTTTACCGTGCTCATTCTTCTGCTGGTTCATGGCCTGGCGTTTGCCTTGGACGCCGCCGAAGAGCAAAAGATCAATGCGCTGATTCAGATTGTCCGCTCCCTGCGGGAAGAGAAATTCATTCGTAACGGCCAGGCGTATGACACCGATAAAGCCGTGCGGTTAATCTCCTACAAATACAACAAAGAGAAACCCTCCCTCACCACCGCCATTGAGTTCATTGAGAAGTGCGCGGCCAAATCCAACACGACCGGCATGCCTTACCAGATCAAATTTCCGGACGGGAAGGTCCAAAACAGCGAGGACTTCTTGAAGGCGAAGCTTGGAGAACTTGAGCGGAATGGGACACATCCATAAGCGCCGGCTGCCTGCTTCGCAACCCGCGAATTTTCCTTGACAAGTCAGACTCACTTGGCTACAGCAAGCAACGAGACAGTCATCATTCGCTTGCCATCAACATTGTGAAAAGGAGGGTTTCATCATGGCGAAGGCGTCCACGTCAAAATCCGCCGCGGTCCGCGCGCGGCTGAGTCACCCCGTGATCGACTCCGACGGCCACACAGTGGAGTTTGAACCAGGCGTCATGGAGCGGTTACACGCGATCGGCGGTCCAGGCATCGTCGAGCGCTATAAAACCAAACGCATGGACGGCATGGCGTCGAGCTTGGGGGGGATGCTGAATTGGCATCGCTTGTCCCCGGAAGAGCGACGCGATCAACGCCTCACCGTGCCGCCGTGGTGGGCCTTGCCCGCCAAAAACACGCTGGACCGCGCCACCTCCATGTTGCCGAAACTCCTCTATGAACGCTTGGATGAGATGGGGATTGATGTCTCGGTGCTCTATCCCACCTTTGGCTTGCTGGCACCACATCTGGATGACGAAGAAATTCGTCGGGCCGCCTGTCGCGCGTTCAACACCTATCACGCCGACATCTTTCGCGAGTATGGAGATCGCCTCATTCCCGTCGCCGTCATTCCGATGCACACACCACAAGAGGCGATGGAAGAACTCGACCACGCCGTCAACACCCTGGGCATGAAAACGGTGATGTTGGCCGGTCACGTGCTCCGACCAGTTCCCGCGGTAGCGCGCACCACGCCAGAGGCCGCCCGCTTCGCCTATTGGCTCGACACCTTCTGTCTCGATAGTGACTATCTCACCTTACGCGCCCGGCGTAAAAAAGGTGTAGAATCGCCGGTATGAAAGCACACCCGATAGCGGATTTGTACTCCGATTACTTGCTCGCGTCCTTTGGGGCAACTACGGCAACGGGGCTGAGTGA
>JABFSC010000384.1 GCA_013140885.1 Deltaproteobacteria bacterium
CCTATCACCGTCCCAAAGCTTTTGACTACCCTAATTTCGGCGCCCGTCCTTGCCCAGATGAACAGTCCGCGCATGACCAGCGTCGATTTGCACCAAGCCTGGCTGGCATACAACGGCGAAAATGCCGCCTAACCTCTCATTGCGACTGGCAAGGAGCGGCCCCATGGCAATGAACAAATATCACGAGCCGCGAAGCTGAACGATCTAGATATTTGGCAAATGGTGGGGTAAGAGTCTGAAGGGCGTTCACCGTAGAGGTCGCGGGAGCCAGCGGTTCGAAGGGTATCAGCGAGAGGCCCGCCGAAGTGGGAGAGTTCCTTACCAACCAAGGTCCTCTCGTGCGAATGATCCAAGGAAATTTGCATTATCGAGATAGTGAAAGAGAGGAGAGCAGATGATGTCGATCAGCATTGACCCCAATACCGGACTCAAGATTTTCAACACCCGTGCCGCCAGCAGGATGACTAACGTGGTCGGGAGAGGCTACTCGGTCACTCAGGAGGAGTCGCTCAAGACGCTTCCGCCGCAGCCATCGGGCGCGGTGTTCAACGCCGAGGAGCAGGCGAAGTATCGCGCCAACAAGGAAGCACGCCGGGGTGTGGCGGACTACATGGCGATGGAGGGCGAGTTCAGCAAGTACCTCGCGGACGTGTACTCCGCGGCCCCAGTCCCCCGTGAGGCACTGACCGACGAGTGCGAAATCATGGTGGTCGGCGCCGGTTTCGCGGGCCTGTTGTTGTGGCACAAGCTCAGCCAAGCCGGATTCACAGACGTGCGGTTCTGTGAGAAAGGCGGCGATGTCGGCGGGACCTGGTACTGGAACCGGTATCCGGGCATCGCCTGTGACGTGGAGTCGTACAGTTATTTCCCGTTATTGGAGGAGATGGGCTACTTCCCAACGATGAAATTCGCGTCGGGGTTTGAGATCTTCGAGTATTGCCAGAAGCTTGCCGCGAAGTTCAGTTTCTATGACCATTGCTTGTTCCACACCACGGTGGAAAAGACCACGTGGGACGAAGCGGCGGGCCGCTGGATCGTGAACACGAACCGCGGCGACGCCATGCGCGCGCGTTACCTGATCCACGCGAACGGAATCCTCACGACCCCCAAGCTCGCTCGGATTCAAGGCATGGAGACGTTTCGGGGCGAGTCGTTCCACACCTCGCGCTGGAACTATGACGTCGCCTTGGAAGGGAAGCGGGTCGGGATCATCGGGACTGGGGCGACGGCGGTGCAAGTCATTCCGGAACTGGCGAAGATCGCCGGTCAACTGCATGTGTTCCAGCGCACGCCCTCGACGATTGATGTCCGTGACCAGCGCGAAACAACACCGGACGAGATCAACCAATGGTCCCATGAACCAGGCTGGGCGCGCGCCCGCCGAGCACGCTTCGCCCGTATCTCCGAGGGCCGCACGGCGATCCAGGCCAACGACGACTATCTCGCTGGCCGGGTCGCTGATTTCCGCGAGCGCAAACAACACGAAACCATGTTGGCGCCCGAAGAGCGGGTGCAGAAGCAACTGGACACGAACTTCCGCATCATGGAGCAGATCCGCGCTCGGGTTGACGTCATCGTGAAGGACCCCAAGACCGCCGCGGCCCTGAAGCCGTACTATCCTTACGGGTGCAAGCGGCCCACGTTCCACGACGAGTTCCTCCCGTCGTTCAACAAACCGCATGTCCATCTGGTGGACACCGCCCCGACGGGCGTCAGCCAGATCAACGCGAACGGGGTTGTGCACAACGGAGTGGAATATCCCCTGGATGTGTTGATCTATGCGACCGGGTTCCAATGGATGGCGGCCGGTTTATTCAAGACGACGGTGGGGCGCGACGGACGCAGCCTCAAGGAGACGTGGGACGCCGAGGGCACGAAGACCTTTCTCGGTATCCACGCGAAGGATTTCCCGAATCTCTTCATCGTCACTGGTCCCCAGGGTGGGGGCGGCAGCTTCAACTTCACCGATGCCATCGACGCGCATGGGGACTACATCGTCTGGATGCTGTCAGCTCTGCGTGACCAGGGCAAGAACATCGTCGATGTGCGCGGCGAGCCACAAGATGAATATGCCGCGCACTGCCGCAAGGCGGACATCGTGAGTGCGCCGCTACGTGACTGTCTGTCATACTACAACGGGCACGGGGAGGCCGAACCCGGCAGCCTCGCCTATTATGGTGGTGGCCGCTGGCACAAATTCCGTCTCGAGGCGCAGGACACCCTCAAGCCGTACATCTTTCGCTAGGCAACGTCTGATTGAACGAAGTGTCGGTGTTGTTTCTAAAAAGTAAGCGTTCAGCCATCAACTCTCAGCCAGAACAAGCTGAACGCTGAACGCTTACTAAAAAACCTTCCCGCGAAAGCTCCGCTACCTCCCCTTGTTCGGCGACCAATTGTAAATCTTCACGAGGCTCCCACCCATCAGCGCCGCACGCTCAGCCTCGGAGAGTTGGGCGGTGATCCGAAACGCCTCCACCCCTTGCTCGTAGGTCAATAAGTCCACGGCTCGGGTCCAGTCGGTGCCCCATAAGCAGCGGCCAAAGCCAAACGCCTTGAATATCTGGCCCAACGCCTCCCAAATGTCAGGATACGGAAAGGGCTGATGGGAGAGGGTACACGCTCCGGAAATCTTAATGGCCACGTTGTCGTGAGCGGCCAGCGACACCACGGTGGGTAACTCCGCGAACGGGTTTGGCGGAACGGGAGGCGCGAAGGGTTGGCTCAGTCCCACATGATCGATCACCACTTGTGTGTTGGGATGGCGGCGGGCCAGCCCTCGGACAAGAGCCAAATGACCCCAGCACATTACGTTCAGGGGAATCCCCGCCGTGGCGCACGCGGCGAGGATGCGATTGAGACCGGGATCGTCCGCGTCGCCGGACCGGGGCGTGAGCATGAGACGGGCACCGACGACTCCCGGTGTTCGTGCCCATTCCGCGATCTCTTCCGCGACCGCTTCTGACCGGGGATTGAAGGGTTTAATCAAGCCGAAGCGGCCTGGATGTTTCGCGTACACCTCCAGGGCATAGCTGGCGTCGTAGCGATACAACGTGAAGGGCGACACCAGCAACGCCCCATCGACGCCGACCGCATCCATCGCGGCCACCATGTCATCGCCAGTGACCTCGGCTGGTCCTCGCAGGAAGTTGCGCCACGGGCGTTCTGGATGATCGCGTTCGTAGGCATGGACTTGCGAGTCAATCGTCAGGGTCTGCATTGTCATCGTAGGTGCTCCTTTCCGCTACCGACCTGTGAACTTGGGCTCACGCTTTTCGCGAAAGGCTTGGGCCGCTTCACGGGCGTCGGCGGTTGCCATGTTGGCGCCTTCCAAGCTGAGCGAGAGCGGGAGTACGAGATTCGAGACCATCTTGAGATACTTATTGATGGGAACCTTGGAGGCGGCGATGGCGCGACCAGGGCCGCGGGCGAGGCGCTCGGCGATCTCAAGGGCCTTCGTCATTAGCTCCTGGTCATCCACAACGAAATTGACGAGCCCCAACCGTTCCGCCTCCTCGGCGGAGACACGATCTCCAGTCATCAGGAAGTACTTCGCGCGATTCACGCCCATGAGCAGCGGCCAGATGACCTGCCCGCCGTCCCCGGCTCCAATCCCCATGCGAACATGGGTATCGGCGAACGTCGCGCTCCGGGCCGCCACGACAATATCGGTGAGCAAGGCAAAGTTCGCTCCCAGGCCCATGGCATAGCCGTTTACGGCACAGATGACAGGCTTGGTGCAATCCAGCAGGTTGTCAACGATCTGCCGCGCTTCGCGCATCGTCTGGCCGCCGCCCATGGCTGGCGAGTCTTGCTGGCCACTGAAGTCACCCCCGGCACAAAAGGCGCGTCCGGCTCCGGTGACCAGCAACACCTTCACATCGGGGTCCTCCTCGGCGTCCAGCGTGAGTGTGGAAAGCTCAGTGTGCATCCGCGCATTGATCGCGTTTAGTTTCTCGGGACGGTTGAGAGTCACGAGCGCGACTCCACTCGCGCGCTTCTCGATGAGCATCGTCTGATAGCGGTCTTGTGTCAGCATGATTCTTCCTCCTTTGTCCGCGGTTGTATTGTGTCCGTCACATAGCATCAGCAAAACGTTCCCGTCGAGCGTGGAAAAGAGCCGCAACCAACCGAACCGTGTCACCAATTCGCGACCAGGCGAACCCCGGATTTCGCTCCGCTTCATCCGGGCTACATGGGAGAATCCTTGCTGGAAATCGCCTTATTTTCCCGCCGCCGCCAGCAACTCAGGGATCGTCGTGAGTTTCTCGCGAGGTTTGCCGACTTTCTTGCCATCGGCGATTTCCACCTTGTCGATCTGTTGCCAGCCCGCGTAGGTCACGTAGCGGACATTTTTCCGGGCCAACAACGCGGGCACGGCTTCCGCACCGGTCTGGAGCCCCTGCGGAAATGCTCGCTGCGCGTCGGCGACCATCAGCTCCACCGTCGCCGCCGCATCGGGCTTGTTCGTCCCAATGACTCCAGAAGGGCCACGCTTGATCCACCCCGCCACATACAAGCGCGCGATGGGTTGCTTGGTGGTGGTATCCAGCACGCGCCCCTCACGGTTCGGGATAATCCCGTCCCGTTCATCGAAGGGAATGCCAGGGAGCGGATGCCCCTTGTAGCCAATGGACCGAAAGAGCATGTCGCACGGTATCTCTTCATAGACTTTCGTGCCTTGCGCTTTGTAGGTTCCCTGCGCATCCTTGATGAGCTTATTGCGTTCGAGGCGGACACCTTGGACATGCCCCTGGCCCAATATCTCCGTTGGTGACACAAAGAAGCGGGCGCGGATTTTCCGAGCTTGCGTGCCTTCGCCCTTGGGGATTTGCGCGGTGACGATATCGACATTGCGTTGATGGGTTTGTTCCGACGCATGCTCGGCGAGGAACTCGCGATTGACATCATCCAGTTCCACTTCTTCGGGGCGCACCACCAGATCGACGCCATCCAGTTCGGCCAGCTCGCGAATTTCGGGATTGGTAAAGGCGGCTTGCGCGACGCCGCGTCTGCCGAGGAGATAAATTTCCTTGACTTTGCTTTTGCGCAGCACTTCCAGGGCATACTCGGCGATGTCGGTCTTGGCCAGTTCATCCACCGACCGTGCGAGCACCCGCACGACATCCATCGCCACGTTGCCGTTGCCAATGACGCCGACCCGTTCCACCTGACTCAAGTCAAAATGCAGATCGCGATAATCCGGGTGGCCGTTGTACCAGCCGACAAAAATCGTCGCGGGATGGCTGTTGGTGAGGTCTTCGCCAGGGATGCCCATGCGGCGGTCCGATTCGGCCCCGGTGGTGAACAACACTTGGTGATAGTGCGCCAGCAGCTCGTCGATGGTGACATCGGTGCCGAACGTGACATTGCCGAAGAAACGGAAGCCCGGTCGATTCGCGGTTTTGTCATATTGGCGGATGACCGCTTTGATCTTTTGGTGGTCTGGCGCGACGCCGCCGCGGACCAGGCCGTAGGGGGTTGGCAGGCGATCAAACAGATCGACCTCGACACTGTGACCGTTGACGGTTTGCTTGAGTAAGTCCTCGACCGCGTAAAATCCGGACGGACCGGCACCAAAGACCGCGACCCGGAGGGGGGAAGTTCCGCTCATTGTTCTGACTCCCTTTCTGCTCTTGTAGATTGGACGAGTTGCCCGGCTACCAAAAACCAAATAACGGCGAGCTTGTCAAACTCCAAGCCGCCACCGGCGCTCACGGGACGATGTGCTGATGTCATAACGCGCGCGGGAAATCGTCCACGGGAGAACGCGGAATCTCGAAAATCCGCAACGCTATTTCGGATTTTCCATGAAAATCCGAAATGGAAGTGTAAATTTTCCGGATTCGCCAGCCGAGGAGACCGGTATACTTCCCGTTGTCGGTTGCTATAGTGCTGCCCCAGAAATGAGGGTGAC
Organism: Deltaproteobacteria bacterium; assembly: GCA_013140885.1. Taxonomy (GTDB): domain Bacteria; phylum Desulfobacterota; class Binatia; order Bin18; family Bin18; genus JABFSC01. Next base: position 5,915 of record JABFSC010000384.1, read on the forward strand.
TATGAAAAATTCATCACAACAAGCCTGTATTGTTGGGATTGGCGAGACGGCCTACACCCGCTGGGGGCAGATGGCCGACCGGGGGGAGTGGAGCCTGGCGTGTGAAGCGGTGCTCAAGGCCGTGGATAACGCCGGTCTGACCATTGACCAGGTTGACGGAGTGGCGTCGTTCTCGAACGATTCCAGTTTGCCGTGGTTGATGCAGCAGGCGCTCGGATTGCCGCATTTGGGGTTCGCCTCCATGGTCTGGGGTGGCGGTGGATCGGGCACCTGCGGGGCGCTCGCGCATGCCGCGATGGCGGTCGAAACCGGGCAAGCCCAGTATGTGGCGGTTTTTCGCTCGTTGTGTCAGGGGCCGGGACATCGCTATGGACAGGCGGGCGGCTTCAATGAATTGCCGCATCTGAACTTCATGGTGCCGTTCGGCATGTTCTCGCCGCCGTTGATGATCGCGCCACTGGTGCAACGCTACATTCATGAGTTTGGTGCCAAACCCGAGCACTTTGGCGAGATCGCGCTGGTCTGTCGTGACAACGCGCAACGCAACCCGCGCGCGGTCATGCGTGGTCGCCCGTTGACGATGGAGGATTATCTCAATGCGCGGATGATCGCCGAACCGTTGCGGTTGCTCGATTGTTGCCAAGAAAATGATGGCGCGAGCGCGGTGATCGTCACGACTGTGGAACGCGCCCGCGACCTGAAAGCCAAGCCGATTCGTATCTTGGCGGCCGCGCAGGGTGGGGCCGCCGGTTGGGGAGAT